>CAZGZH010000077.1:0-6662 GCA_964529645.1 uncultured Flavobacteriaceae bacterium | reverse complement strand
CGAACAACCTCATAAATTGTCTATGGCTGTAGCCAAAAATCATGATTTAGATATTTCTTATCAGCAATGCCGACAATTTTCTGAATCTGATTTTGATGATTTCGATATTATTTATGCAATGGACGCTAATAATTTTAGCGATTTAAAAGATATGGCTAGAAATGACGCAGATAAAGCTAAAATAAAATTGTTGTTAAACGAACTTTTTCCAGGCGAAAATGTAGACGTTCCAGATCCTTATACAGGGGGTATGATGCAATTTGAACAAGTATATAACATTCTAGATAAAGCTACAACAGCTTTGGCTGATAAATTAAACAATGCAAAATAACAACGGCAAATTATATTTAATACCCACTACTTTAGGCGATAATGAGCCCTTGGAAGTATTGCCTTTATCTGTTAGAAAAGCCATAAACGATATCAGTTATTTTATTGTAGAAAACGAAAAATCGGCTAGGCGCTTTATAAAAAAAATCACCCCTCATAAAGCGCAAGGAAGTCTCGATATAAAACTCATTGATAAATTTACACAAGAAGCAGAAACGCAACATTACTTAGATGTTTGTTTTGACGGCGGTAACGTGGGTTTACTTTCAGAAGCGGGTAATCCAGCTATAGCTGATCCGGGCGCGACGATGGTGGCTTTAGCGCATAAAAAAAATATTGAAGTTGTGCCATTGGTGGGTCCTAGTTCAATTTTAATGGCGATGATGAGTTCGGGGTTTAACGGTCAAAATTTTGCGTTTAACGGTTATTTGCCGATTGACCAAAATGAACGCAAAAATAAAATTAAGTATTTAGAAAAACATTCAAAGGCACAAAATCAGTCACAGATATTTATAGAGACACCTTATCGCAATGATAAGATGTTTAGTCATTTATTGCAGGTATTAACCCCTTCAACTATGTTGTGTGTAGCGGCTGATATTACTTTGCCCACTGCTTTTATAAAATCGTATTCTGTAGCCGATTGGAAAAAACACAAACCCAATTTGCACAAAAGACCTTGTATTTTTATTATTCATAAGTATTAATCTGAATTCTTCTTGTTTCCCGTATGACGTCATTGCGAGTTTTGCTTTTGCAAAACATGGCAATCTCTTCATTTAATTGCAAATATACTTGAAAGGATTGTCCCCTTTTAGGGGACTTTAGGGGTGTAAATCAAGGTTTCACTTTGAGTTAAATTGAATAGCCTATTTAAATTGATACGATGACTCGCAGTCATCGTATCAATAATATTAAGTCAATAATATAAAGTCAGGGTTTCGCTCAAAGCGAAGCCTTGACTCTTAGACTTTTGTAAAAAATTATTTCTAGCGCCTTATGCCTTGTTTACTAATCCATCTTTGGTACAGATATGCATTCTTGGCATGTTGGAATTTGTTAGTTGCAAACTCGTGATAACCTAGTTTTTTTGTACTGGCACACATAAACATAAAACGATGTTTTTCAGCGTTTAAAACAGCATCTATACTCGATACATCGGGCATAGCGATAGGACCGGGAGGGAGACCTTTGTTTAAATAAGTATTGTAAGGCGATTTAATAAGCAAGTCTTTGTTGAGAACTCTTTTTATGATGGTATCTTTATTAAAATGACGTTTTAATGCAAATATAACGGTAGGGTCTGCTTGTAAAGGCCAATGGCGTTTTAAACGGTTTAGGTACAATCCGGCAACTATAGGACGTTCGTCAACTTTAGCGGTTTCTTTTTGAACGATAGCGGCCAAACTGATGACTTCTTCGGGACTTAAATGTATATTTTTGGCTTTTTCAAGGCGCTTATTTTGTTGCCAAAAACGTTGGTATTCTTTATATAATTTATCTCTTAAGCCAGTAGCAGAAATATTCCAATAAACTTGATAACTATTGGGGATATAAATAGCCAAAGCTTGGTCTAAATTTAAATTGTGTTGTTTTAAAAAAACAGTATCGCGCATAACATTTAAAAGAGAAATAGCGTCAGGTTCAACCTGTTTTGACAATCTTTCGGCGAGTGATTTTAGATCATTTTGATTGTTAAATACCAAATTTACAGGCGCTTGTTTACCACTGCGTAAATGATTAATTAAAGTGTTGTTATTCCAATCTTTTGAGATTAAATACCTACCTGATTTAATATTTGTATCATATTTTTTTATTGAGGCTAACCATTTAAAAGAGTTGCTGTTTTTTAAATAGCCTTCTAAACTATCGGTTAAAGAGGTGATAGTTGTGTTATGCGGAATAAAAATATAACCCGTTTTTAAAGTATTCTTGCCGTAAATATTGTTGAGTAAATTAGCGGCAATAATTATTAAGACAATGAAAATTATATGGACTATAAATTTCAAAGGCGATTTATACATTTTTTGAATAAAAGAATTAGTCATCAGTATTTAGGAGCTGTAAAAGCCATTCGTTTTTAAAAGTGTTTTTGTAATAATGCCAATCTTTTTTTAATCCGATAACTTCAAAATTTTGATTTTTAAAAAGTTTTAAACTCACCGTATTGTCTTCTAAAATATTGGCATAAAGCTGATGCAATTTAAGGGTTTTAAAACAATAATCAATTAAAGTTTTAAGGGCGTCATTAGCAAAGCCTTTTTGTCTGTTTTGAGCCGTAATAACAATACCTACACCGGCGCGTTTGTTTTGGACATCAAAGTCGAATAAATCGACTAAACCAGCAGGCTTTTTGGTTTTAGCATCACAAATAACAAAACGGAATTGTTGTGCAATGTAAATATCTTGTTGCGCATTTTTGATATAAGCCTTTAAAACATCTCTAGAAAAGGGTTTCAAAGTACCACTAACTTCCCAAAGCGACTCATCGTTTTCTACTGATTCTAGAAAGGTGAGATCTTCTGGCTCAAGCGCTCTTAAATAAGTAGTATTTCCTTTTAGGGGCTTCATTTTAAATAGCAATAACTCCTTTAAAAACTTGAACAGCTGGCCCTTTTAAAAAAATATCGGTATAAACACCCTTATTAAAATTAAAAGACACCTCTAAATTACCACCTCTGGTTTGCAGTATAACCAAATTATTGTCGGTTTTTCCAGTTTTATGAACAGCAACGGCAACGGCAGTAACACCTGTGCCACAGCTCAGTGTTTCATCTTCAACACCGCGTTCATAAGTCCGTACTTTAAAAGTATTGTCATCAATCTGCGTCACAAAATTCACATTGCTACCTTCTTTAAAATAAGGCGCACCGTAGCGTATTTTATGACCGTCATTTTTAACGTCAACAGTTTCTACATCTGTTACAAAAGTAATGTGATGTGGGGAGCCCGAATCTAAAAAAAGATGTGTGTCACTTGTAAAAATATCAGAAATATCTTGCATACCTAACCGGACTTCATCTTTTACAATTTCAGCTTTATGCGCGCCGTCAATGGCAGTAAAATGGGCATTTTTATTTACGATGTTTAAATATTTGGCAAACGCTACAATACAGCGTCCCCCGTTGCCACACATAGAACTTTCGTTACCATCGGCATTAAAATAGACCATTTTAAAATCAAAGTTTTCGGCATTTTCAAGACAGATAAGACCATCGGCGCCAATACCAAAACGACGATCACACAAAAAGTTGATTAATTTAGTGTTGCTGGTATCAAAAACGCTGTCTCTGTTGTCTATCATTACAAAGTCGTTTCCTGCCCCTTGATATTTGTAAAACTCTAAGATCATAGGATGAAAATAATGCTTACAAATGTAGTGATATTTTGTATAGTCTCTTAATTGTTAAAAAGCAGTTAAAATGGCGTTAAGGCTGTGTTAAACCCTAAAAAGCAAAGAGAATAATTTATAATTTTGAGCATTGATTAAAAAAACCAAAACAAATGAAAAAGATAAGTTTATTAGTTGCGGCATCCTTTTTAGGAGGAATACTCACTTTAGGAAGTTATAAATTGTTTATTGAAAAAACGATTCAGCCAAAGAACGAAACGGTTTTAACACCAGCACAATTACCGACTAAAGCTATTAATTATGCAGTACCTGCAGAAAACACCGACTTTACAACAGCAGCAGACGCTACTTTAGCAGCTGTGGTTCACGTTAAAAATATTGCTATTCAAGAAGTGCAAGACCCTTTTGCTGCCTTTTTTTACGGCGGTAATGGCAAGCGTCAATTTAAACAAGTGGGCACAGGTTCTGGTGTCATTATTTCTAAAGATGGGTATATAATTACCAATAACCACGTTATAGAAAATGCCAAGACTTTAGAAATTACCCTTAATGATAAACGCAAATTTAAAGCCAAAGTTATAGGTGCCGATTTAAATACAGATATCGCTTTAGTTAAAATTGACGCGACTGATTTACCTTATATCCCTTTTGGAAATTCTGATAATGTTAAAGTAGGCGAGTGGGTTTTAGCCGTTGGCAATCCTTTTAACTTAGCCTCTACAGTTACAGCGGGTATTATCAGTGCTAAAGGACGTAAAATAAACATAAATAAAAGCAGTCGGGCTATAGAATCCTTTATTCAGACAGATGCAGTAGTTAATCCTGGTAACAGTGGTGGTGCTTTGGTTAATACACGCGGCGAACTTATTGGTATCAATTCTGCCATAGAATCGCTTACAGGTTCTTATATGGGTTATTCTTTTGCAGTACCGTCAAATATTGCTAAAAAGGTAATTGAAGATATGATGTTATACGGCCATGTACAACGTGCCTATTTGGGTGTTATTCCAGATGATTTAAATGCCGATAAAGCCAAATATTATAATGTTCCAAATACCGAAGGTGTAATCATTTTAGATGTCTCTGATGAAGGTGCAGCCAAAAAAGCGGGCGTGTTAAAAAACGATATCATTATAAAAATTGATAATGTGTCAATAAAAAATTATGCCGATTTAACAGGATTTCTTGGTTCTAAAAGACCTGGTGATAAAATTACACTTAGTATTTTAAGAAAAGGCAAAGCGAAAAAAATTACGTTGACACTTAAAAATCAATTTGGAAAAGAAACTGTATCAGATACAGATTATACCCAATATTTTATTGGCGATTTAAGCGTTTTACCTAAAGCTGATAAAACTAGGTATGACATTGACTACGGTCTAAAAATAAAGAATTTAAAAAGTCGTGAATTAAAAGCAAAAGGTTTACAAAAGGGTGATATTATATTAGCCATTAATGACGTAAGAGTTGATAATGTAGCCTCTTTAAATGCTTATTTAAAAAGTAACGAAAATAAAAATTACGTAACCCTACAAATACTCAATCAAAGAGGACGTATAGGTTATGTTTCGCTCAGATTGAATTAGTTTTAATATAAAGGATTTTTTTAAAATCCTTTTGGTTAGGTTTGGTTAGAAAGGCTGCTAAAAAATAGCAGCCTTTTTTTAATTTATAGTGTTTAAATATTTACTTTTGTAATAAGTTAAACAACACAACACAACCAAAAAAATGCCTTTGCAAAAAAACTTCGAACAAGAGCTTGCCACTCAAACAGATAGGAGGCGGGCCACCATTGAATTTATTAAGATTATTAGCGATTTATGGTATGACAAAACTATTGAATTAGTCATGTTTAGAAATCAGCTAATTGACCGAAATGTAAGCGAAATTTTAAACCTATTAGAATATGCCGCTGCATTTGTACAGAAACCCATTTCAATTTTTGATGCTTTAGAAATTGCACAAGCTATTACACAGCTAGATTTGCCTGCTTCAAAATTAGATATAGGTAAATTAGCATACGAGTGTATTATAGAAAAGACTGCTTGTGCCAATAAGTTAGATTTTGTAAAAAACAAACTTAAAGATGCGGGGAATTACAATTCAAATACGCCTAAAGATATCGTTTTGTACGGCTTTGGTAGAATTGGCCGTTTGTTGGCCAGAGAATTGGCCAATAAAATGGGTAAAGGACACCAAATGCGTTTAAGAGCTGTAGTTACACGTGGTGAATTGACGCCTGTTATTTTAGAAAAACGCGCGGCTTTACTTAGAGATGATTCCGTTCATGGCGCCTTTTTAGGTTCAGTTATTGCCGATTTTAAAAACAAAGCACTCATTATAAACGGTACAACTGTTTATATGATTTCGGCTAACGCCCCAGAAGCTATTGATTATACAAAATATGGCATTCACAATGCTTTGGTAATCGATAATACAGGTGCTTTTAGAGACGAAGCAGGTCTAGGCCGTCATATTCAAGCAAAAGGTATAGATAAAGTCCTTTTAACAGCTCCGGGTAAAGGTGTGCCAAATATTGTTTACGGTGTCAATCAATTTGATTATGACCCTGATAAGGTGTCAATTTTTTCAGCAGCCTCATGTACAACCAATGCTATTACACCTGTTTTAAATGTTATTGAAGATAATTTTGGTATTAAAAATGGACATTTAGAAACCATTCATGCTTATACAAACGACCAAAATTTAGTCGATAATATGCACAAGAAATACCGCCGTGGACGTGCCGCCGCTTTAAATATGGTTATTACAGAAACGGGGGCTGGCAAGGCGGTTGCTAAAGCTCTGCCCAAACTTGAAGGGAAATTAACCTCAAGTGCTATTCGCGTCCCTGTACCCAACGGCTCTTTAGCTATTTTGAATTTACATTTGTTAAAGAAAACCACTAAAGAAGCTTTAAATGATATTGTTAAAAAGTATGCCTTAGAAGGAAAATTGGTAGAACAAATTAAATACTCTT
>CAZGZH010000076.1:0-6700 GCA_964529645.1 uncultured Flavobacteriaceae bacterium | reverse complement strand
CCGCCTTCTAGCCATGGCGCTATGTCAAAAACTAAACGTTTGCCTATTGGGTAAAAATCCTCTAAATCTAAAGTTATTAAAGGGCTTTTAGATACTCTATTTACAATAGGTTTCATCGTTTTTAAGTTTATAGAAATCCTAGTTCTAATTTAGCTTCTTCGCTCATTAAATCTTGATTCCACGGCGGGTCAAAAGTTATTTCTACTTCTGCATTGTTTACCGCTTCTAAAGTTTTAACTTTTTCTTCAACTTCTACTGGCAAAGTTTCGGCAACAGGGCAATTGGGTGATGTGAGCGTCATCAATATTTTAATATCGTTGTTTTCGTTTACAAAAACATCGTAAATTAAACCAAGTTCATATATATCTACAGGAATTTCTGGATCGTAAATGGATTTTAAAACCTCAACAATTTTTTCGCCCAAATCTTCTTTATTAGTGGTCTCCATATAAATTATTGTTTATAATCAATCTAAATAAGGGGCAAATATACAACAGTTTTATATTTTAGACTTAAAGGCTAGGGCGTAAAATTTAATTTGTTTTATCATAGAAACAAGGCCATTGGCGCGGGTTGGAGATAAATGCTCTTTTAAACCTATTTCATCTATAAAAGAGGATTCGGCATCTAAGATGTCTTGTGGTGTTTTATTAGAAAAAACACGTAATAATAAGGCGATGATACCTTTGGTTAAAATAGCGTCGCTAGCAGCTGTAAAAAACACTTTACCCCCCTCTAAATGAGCGTGTAACCAGACCTTAGATTGACATCCTTTAATTAAATTATCTTCTGTTTGGTATTGTGGATTTATAGGTGGTAAACTCTTGCCTAAATCAATCAAATATTCATAGCGTTCCATCCAATCATCAAACAAATTGAACTCTTCTATAATTTCTTCTTGTATTTCTTTGATACTCATTTTTAAAACTTATTTTTGCAAAGTTAAGGACAAAATTTTTGAAACAAATTAATAATGGGTAAACTTTTAATTGTAGGGACTGTTGCTTTTGACGCTATAGAAACCCCTTTTGGTCAAACCGATAAAATATTAGGCGGTGCCGCAACATATATTGGGCTTTCCGCTTCAAATTTTGGTGTTAAATCTGGTATTGTTTCTGTGGTTGGAGGCGATTTTCCGCAATCGCATTTAGATTTGCTTGAGAGCAAAGGAATAGATACGACAGGTATTGAAATTAAAAAAGAAGGCAAAACTTTTTTCTGGAGTGGTAAATATCACAACGATTTAAACGTAAGAGATACTTTAATTACAGAGCTCAATGTATTAGCCGACTTTAATCCTGTTGTACCAGAAAAATTTAAAGATGCCGAGTTTTTAATGCTTGGTAATTTACATCCTGCTGTGCAGATGGGTGTTATTAAACAGATGCCAAAACGCCCTAAGTTGGTTGCTTTAGATACTATGAATTTTTGGATGGATAATACTTTAGACGCACTTTTAGAAGTTATTAAAAAAGTAGATGTTATCACTATAAACGATGAAGAAGCGCGTCAATTAAGTGGTGAATATTCTCTTGTAAAAGCAGCGTATAAAATTCATACAATGGGACCTAAATACGTCGTGATAAAAAAAGGAGAACACGGTGCTTTAATTTTTAACGATGGTAATGTGTTTTTTGCACCAGCGCTACCTCTTGAAGAAGTCTTTGACCCCACTGGCGCTGGCGATACTTTTGCGGGTGGCTTTATAGGTTATTTGACGAAAACTGAAGATTTATCGTTTAATAATATGAAAAAAGCCGTGATTTACGGCTCCAATTTAGCCTCTTTTTGTGTCGAAAAATTTGGAACAGAAAAAATGCAAAACTTAACCGAAGAAGCTATTAACAATAGACTTTTACAATTTAAAGATTTGACTCAATTTGATATTGAGCTTGGTTAATATTTATTAAATTATGTTTAAACTTTTCTTTTTATGAGCGATGCTATAAAACATGAGTGTGGTATTGCTATGCTTAGGTTACTTAAACCTTTAGAATACTATAAAGAAAAGTACGGCACATCGTTTTACGGCATCAATAAGATGTATCTCATGATGGAAAAACAGCACAACCGCGGTCAAGACGGTGCTGGTTTTGCAAGTATTAAATTTAACGATATGCCTGGCACACGCTACATCAGTCGTGTGCGCTCTAACCAATCACAACCTATTCAAGACGTTTTTAAACAGATAAATAACAGGATTAATTCTTTAATGGAAGCGTATCCTGAAAAATCTGAAGACGTCAATTGGCAAAAAGAAAATTTACCCTATTTAGGTGAATTGTATTTGGGTCATGTGCGTTATGGTACTTTTGGGAAAAACAGCATAGAAAGTGTCCATCCATTCTTAAGACAGAGTAACTGGAAACACAAAAATTTGATAGTTGCCGGTAATTTTAATATGACTAATTCTGCCGAATTATTACAAGAGCTTATAGATTTAGGACAACACCCAAAAGAACACACAGATACGGTGACGGTAATGGAAAAAATTGGTCACTTTTTAGACGATGAAGTTGCCGAGTTGTATCAGAAATTTAAAAATCAAGGCGTCAATAAAAAGGAGGCTTCACCTTTAATTGGTAAAGAACTCAACATTCAGCGGGTATTACAGCGCGCTTCTAAAAATTGGGATGGTGGTTATGCTATGGCAGGTCTTATTGGCCATGGCGATGCCTTTGTTTTTAGAGATCCTGCGGGCATAAGACCTACCTATTATTACAAAGATGCCGAAATAGTTATAGTAGCTTCAGAAAGACCTGTTATTCAAACAGTATTTAATGTTTCTTTTGACGATGTCAAAGAATTAGAACCCGCCCATGCCATCATTGTTAAAAAAGATGGTGCTGTAAGTATTGAACAAATTAAAGAGCCGCTCCCTAAAAAAGCCTGTTCATTTGAACGTATTTATTTTTCAAGAGGAAGTGATGCCGAAATTTACAAAGAGCGTAAAAATCTGGGGCGTTTAATTTTTACAGATGTCCTTAAAAGCATCAATAACGACCTTAAAAATACTGTTTTTTCTTTTATTCCAAATACGGCCGAAACCTCCTTTTTTGGGATGACAGAAGCTGCCGAAGATTTTTTAAATCAGCAAAAATTAGAAACCATTCTCAAGGGTAAACGCAGTATTTCTGCGGCCGATTTAAATGTTATTCTTTCTGAGCGGCCGCGAATAGAAAAAATAGCCATTAAAGACGTTAAATTACGGACTTTTATTGCTGATGATAATAGCAGAGATGAGCTTGTAGAGCACGTTTATGACGTTACTTACGGTGTTGTTAAGTCAACCGATAACTTGGTAATTATTGACGATAGTATTGTGCGTGGTACGACGCTTAAAAAGAGTATTATTAAAATCTTAGACCGCCTGAATCCTAAAAAAATAGTCGTTGTTTCTTCGGCTCCTCAAATTCGCTATCCCGATTGTTATGGTATAGATATGGCACGCCTAGATAATTTTATCGCTTTTAAAGCTGCTGTCGCTTTATTAAAAGAGACTAATCAACTTTCTATTATAGAAGATGTCTATAAAAAATGTAAAAATAATTCAGAAAAAAATAATTCAGAAAATTTTGTGAAAGCTATTTACAAGCCTTTTACCTACGAACAAGTCTCAGATAAGATTGCACAACTCTTAAAATCTGAAGACATCAATGCCGAAGTAGAAGTTATATATCAAAGTATAGAAAATTTACATAAAGCCTGCCCAAAAAACAAAGGCGATTGGTACTTTACAGGCAATTATCCTACAAAAGGTGGCACAAGAGTTGTTAATAATGCTTTTATAAACTATTATGAAGGCAACGACAAACGCGCTTATTAAAATGAAAAAAATTCTTTTTATCGTATTTGGATTAAGCTTTTTAGTTTTTTTAACAAGTTGTAAATCCAGTAAAATAAACAACGGACTTCCATTTAAAATTGTAACCAAAACCTACTATAATTGGCTGGGAGGACAACCTGGCGTTAAGGGTACAAATGTTGTTTTAAAACTTCTTAAAGCAGATAGAGATAATTTTAAAGCCGATTCGCTTTACTTCAGCGGAAAGGGAACACTTATTGAAACCAATATTAAAAAAGATACACTTGTTTTAATGGGGTATTACAGTACGCCTAGAATTCCTGTAAGATTAGAAATTGAACCCTCTAAAAAAAATACAAATAAAAAAAACGCTGTTAAAATACCCTACACACTTAAAGCAAACGAAGCTGTTTTAACTTACTTTATAAATGGGGTAAAAACACATTTACTACTTACCAACTTAGTAGAGACCAATAAAAAATATTATCCGTAGGTGTTTGATTTTCTTTAATTTATAGATATTTTTTCTATATAAATTTGCTTTGGCATAGTGTTTGGGTTATAACTCACAATCTTAAACATTAAGCTTATGAAAACACGATTACTTTTTTTAGCAATAATATTCTCTGTTTTTTTAACCTCTTGCAATGTTACCATAATAAGCAGCCCTGAGCCTGAAATAACACTTCAAGAACAACTCCAGAATTTTGAATTGTGGTATGTAGATATTAACGCCACGCAAGGAAATGGCGAAATCCCTTTTTTACAAAAGGCTTTCACTGTTTCTTTTACAAATAATGGGGTTTTTGCCAATAATAATATAGTTGGTATTGGTAACGAGGGCAATGGTTATGGTCTTAAAGTAGGCACCTACACTGTATTTGGTAACACTTTAAATTTAAATCACGTTTTAGATGGCTTTTATACCTTAGAAGTTAATTTTATAAGTTTTGATGAAATAGAAATTACAGATGTCCTTAATGATGTTACTTATAGGTTGATTGGTTATCAAAGAGATGACTTTGATTACGATGCCCTATTTTACGATAACATAGAATATTTTCTACAAGAATACGAAGTATGGCAAAAGACAGGAACGAGTATAACGGGCGCACCTAACGCTTTTGATGCTGAAAATTATCTGCGCTTTTTTCCAGATCAAATAAATATATTTCAGACCTCTTTAGATAAAGTTGGCACGGATTTTGATTTATTAGAATGGAATTTTGAGGGCAATTATGAAGTATTTGACGTAGTAGATGACGCCTCTATTAAAATTTTGACATTAGATTACGATTTCTTTGACAGTGAGGATTTTGAATTAACGGTTTTAGACGACGCCACGGTACAGTTGTTGCATATAAACTCTGGAACAGTTTATCAATTCGAAGGGCGGTACAATATTCAATATCTTAAAGGAAATGTTGTGAAAAAAGAAAGAAAACGTTTTAAAGTAAAAAGAAAAGTTAAACAATATAAAAGTTAGGTTTGGTTAGTTGATTATGGTTAATTTTTTAACCAAAAAAGGGTTCAGAAAATTTCTGAACCCTTTTTTTATTAATCAAATTAGTAGTCGTATTTATTTTTTCATTCCAGCCATAAAATCAGCATTCATAAAAACGTAATCATTGCTTGCGGCATAAACGTGGCAATTACTGCAAAATTTAGCCCATTTAGATTTGCCTGTACTTACTTTTCCTTTAGCTCCCATAACAAAACCCCAATCGCCTGTTTCAGGAGAAGAGCCTGCTTTTTGCTTTATCATAATTGTCAAAATAAATTTTGACCCTTTATCATAAGCCGCTTTATTTTTAAAAGTTTCTTTTACTAAAATAGTACCTTCAGGGTATTTATAAGGGGCATGTCCTTGTTGTGTAACCGTTCCTGTACTATTTATATATATTTCGCGAAAAGCTTTTTTACCATTATGGCGTTTTTCTAAAAAGCCTGTTGGATCTCCTGTATTTGGATTACCTGCGGTAATTTTTGTCCAAGATTTATAACCATCCCAAGGATTACCCGCCGTATATTTATCAACGGGTTGGTATTCTTTAGTTTTGGACTTAAATGAGCTTAAGCTTACAAATCCTATACTGAGGGTTATAGCTAAAAATAAAAGTTTAATTTTCATAATTTTTTATATTAAGTTAATTTTTAAGTGTTCTAATGTAGTTTACCAAATCCCAACGGTCGCTTTCTTTAATTATAGGATCCCATTTTATCATAGGACCTCTGCCGTTAGAGATTTTCCAGAAAATTTCACCATCAACTTGATTTTGTACCCTAGCTGAGGTTAAGTTTGCGGGATGTGGTGTTAAAGCTTTGCCTCCTGGGCCATTGCCTATACCTTTGGTGCCGTGACAAACAATACAGAATTTTTTAAAAGTAACAGCGCCTTTTTTAGCTGAAGCTTTTAATTTTTTTGTTGCTACGGGATTCTTAATTGTTTTTGCAGATTCTGGCGCTTTCCAAATCTCTTGGTTAATTGTTGTAAAACTTAATAACACTAGAGGAATTAAGTAAAAACTGTGTTTAATTTTCATATTAAAATAAGTATAATCAGTTTGCTTAGACGCAACTGTTATGCTGACTTTACAATATTTTGAAAATTATTTCTTAGCGAGTGTTCTTATATAATTAACCAAAAACCACCTATCTTCTTTGTTTAACTCTTTTCTAAAGCTCAGCATTCTATTCCTACCGTGTGCAATCTTCCAAAAAATTTCGCCATCTTTTTGTTGCTGAACACGTGCCGATGTTAAGTCTGCAGGTCGGGGATTATATTTTTTAGCCTTTTTACCATCTCCTTTTCCTTTTTTACCATGACAAGACACACAGTGCTTAGAGAAAACATAGAAAGCTTCTTCAATAGAAAAATCAAAGTCTTGCTCTTCA
>CAZGZH010000075.1:0-6713 GCA_964529645.1 uncultured Flavobacteriaceae bacterium | reverse complement strand
GGTACTATATGGTTGCGTGCTGGCAGTAAAAATAATAGTATAAATAATGCCCTTATTAAAAATAGTATTATTGGTGTTCTAGCCGATTCCATAGGATCGAATACGACGCCAACTTTAAGTCTTAAAAATACAGAAATATACAACACTTCTAATTTTGGTATTTTAGGACGTGAAACCAATATTTATGGCGAGAATCTGGTTATTGCCAATAATGGACAATCTTCTTTGGCCTGTACAATAGGGGGGACTTACAATTTTGTACACAGCACTTTTGCTAATTATTTTAGTACAGGATTTAGACAATTTCCAACCTTGCTCATCAATAATTATGTGAGCTTTACGGATAATTCTGGTACTGAAAAATTTATTATTCGCAATCTTAATGCTGCTAATTTTACCAACTGTATAATTGATGGTAATCAAAACATTGAAATGATATTAGATAAAAAAGAAGGAGGTGCTTTTGACTATCGATTTAAAAATAACCTTATAAAATTCAATGACCTTAGCAAAACATTTGAAAATGATGCTTTATACGATTTTGAAAACACATCATTTTACACTCTCAATATTTTAAATGCTAAAGCTCAATTTGAAGATGCAGAATTTAATAAGTTACAAATTGGTAAAGAATCAGAAGCTATAAACAAGGCAGAAGTCACTAGTGCTTTACAAGTGCCTTTTGATATTTTAGGATTTAGGCGTAGTGTTAATCCAGATATTGGGGCTTATCAACATTCAGAAGATTTTTAACTATCTTACAATTAATTTTTTGGTTCCTACTTTAGTGTCAGATTGAATTCTTACAAAATAAATGCCAGCACTTAAATTAGAAACATCTAAGTTATTATTGGTATTATTTAGGTTTTTTTGAATCAATGTTTTGCCTAAATAATCAAAAATTTTAACGTTTGCTTTATTTGTGCCAGAAGGTAATTGTAAGTTCACATAACTATCACTAGGGTTTGGATACATAGAGAATTGAAGCAAACGTGCATCATTTACGGCTAATACGCCCCCAATAGTTAGCGTGTTAAAAACGACTTCTGTATTTACAGTAGTTGTACCACCTGAGCTTGAATCATTTCCTGCTACACTTGCCACATAAAAAGTGATTGTACCAACGTCTGAAGCTGGAGCTGTCCAGTCAAAAGACCACGTACCAGAACCAGGACCTTCATGACCCGCAAGGGTATGTTTAACAAAATGACCTAATATATCAGATTGTGTATTTACAGCATCAGTTATAGAAAATACACCAACTTTAGAGGCTACAGAATTCTCAGCAGTGATTTCAAAACCATGGTCTGCAGCACCTGTAGAGGTTTGTGTTACAGTAATTTGGTATTTGGTGCCAAGCGCATAACCACCAGTAGGAATATTTGTTGTTATATTTACAGCTGTATTATAATTACCCAAATTGTCATGGCATATTATACAAGAATTTCCACTATCTCCAGGAGACCCAGTTAAACCGTCAGAAGGACCACTACTAAATGAAATGAATACATAAGCCATAAAAGGAATGGCTATTAAAAACGAATAATATAGGGCATGTTTTTTCATGATATGAACTTTTTAGTTAGAGTGTAAATGTATGTCGATTAAATTTTTTACACATTAGTAAAAGACAGTATTTTACTAATTATTCAATAAAAATATTAAAAAATTACCTATAAATAATAATTAGTATTAAAAATTTAAAATTAATACAAAGTTTTTTTTAAAACATTAAAAAATATAAAACATTAATTATAAATAGATTAAATAAAAAAAAGCCCTAAATATTTAGGGCTTTCAAAATTCGTTAAAATTTAAAAATTATCTAACAATGAGTTTTTTTGTACCTACTTTAGTGTCGGATTGTATTTTTACAAAATAGACACCAGTACTTAAATTGGAAACATTTAAAAAATTATTGGTATTAGTGAGATTTTTTTGAATTAAAGTTTTGCCTAAATAATCAAAAACTTGTGCTTTTGCATTATTGATACCAGAAGGCAACTGTAGATTTACTTTACTGTCACTTGGATTTGGGTACAGACTAAAGTTTAAATATTGTGCATCATTTACACCTAGAACATTGTCTATAGTTAAAGTAGCTGAGGCAAACTCGGTGTCTCGAGTTGTATGACCGCCATTAATTTTGTTGCCGGCTATACCTGAAACATAAAATGTAATGGCTCCTACATCTATAGAAGGAGATGTCCAATAAAAAGACCAAGAATTCACATCACCTCCAAGAGCCGTATTTGTAACATGAGAGGCTATATTGCCACCTAAATTTTGAATTTTAGTATTGACAGTTTCTAATGCGCTAAATTGACCAACTTTGCTCGCAACACTATTTTCTGCAGTAATCTGAAAGCCATTTTCAGTTGCACCTGTAGAGGTTTGTGTTACTGTAATTGTGTATTTGTGATTTAAGGCGTAACCACCTGTAGGTATATTCGACGTTATTTCAATAGATGTGTTATAGGCATTATAAGTATCTGCACTAGAATGGCAGTCTATACAAGATCCGTTGCTGCCAGAAGGTGCAGAAGCTACATCACCAGGCGAACCAGTGACAGCTGCAGGAGCGCCATCGTAATAAGATGAAAAAAGTAATGCTAGGACTGGTATTATGATTAAAATTGGCTGAATGTGTATTTTTTTATTCATAACTTTAGAATTTAACAGATTAATAAATTGTTTCTAATACGCTATAAATGTACGCTCATAAAAAATCTTTTACATTAGTAAAAATAGGTGTTTTTGGGTATAAAAAAAGCCCTAGATTACTAGGGCTTTTTTAAATTTTAAAATATAGAATTACCTTACTATTAATTTTTTAGTTCCTACTTTAGTGTCAGATTTAATTCTTACAAAATAAATGCCAGCACTTAAATTAGAAATATCTAAATTATTATTTAAAGTACTTATATTTTGCTTTAAAAGTGATTTTCCTAAATAATCAAAAACTGTAACTTGAGCTTCATTAGTATTAGAAGGTAATTGAAAAGAAACCGTGTCTTCACTTGGGTTGGGGTACATAGTAAAGTGCAATAATCGGGCATCACTAATACCTAAAACACCACTTATAACTTCTGTTTTCAATCCCATTTGTGAGCCAGAAGCACCAGTTCCTGCGCCAGCAATAGACGCCACATAAAAAGTAATGGCACCTACGTCTGAATTTGGGGCTGTCCAGTCAAAACTCCAAGTTGATAAGCTATTTCCAGCAGCTGTATGTGTTACATATTCATTAGCTACACCCTTAAGCTGTGTGTTAGTGGCATCTGTTATTACAAAAGTGCCAACATTAGAATTAGTGCTGTTTTCGGCAGTTATCTCAAAACCGTGTTTTGTAGCACCCGTTGTACTTTGTGTAACGGTTATAGTATAGGTTTGTCCCAGAGCGTAACCGCCTGTAGGAATAGTTGTTGTAATATTTGTATTTAGACTAAAAGATGTATTGGTTTCAGAACCAACATGACATATTTTGCAGTTATTTGTACCATCGCCTGGCGACCCAGTTAAACCCGCGTTAGCACCACCACTATTTGATATTAATAGTAACGCAGTAAATGGTGCTAATAATAAAATAGAATAGAAATGTAATTTTTTTTTCATAGTTTTTAATTTTTGTAGTGTTAATAATGGTTTTAATTTTGGATAAAAATAGGCAAAAAATATAAAACCTAAAAAACACGTAATAAGTTAAATCCAAAAAAAATATCAGCTTTACCCCAATTACCTGTGGCGTTGGTTATGTAATTTACATCTGTTAAAGGTTGAGTATTACTAAATACTAACTGAAAAACATGACCCCCTACTTGTATATCTAACCCTAACGACAATGGATTTTTAAAATCTGAGTTAGAAGCACGGTTAAAATTATGTGCGAAATCTAAATTTATTGAAAGCGATTTGTTTAGTTTATGACTCCCTCCAAAAGCAATTACAAACTGGCTATTGTCTTGGGCGTCATTTAATACAAAGTTTTCTTTTATAAATATTGGAGCTATTTCTAATGAAAGAGATTTATTTATTTTTCTCGAGATTAAAAGTTCATTAAAATAAGTGAGACGGTGTTTAAAAGTGAGTTTCGGAAAATTATTTTTACGCAATGCTGTATTAAAACCAATACTGCTAAACCCAACAATAGTAAAAGGAAAGCCCTCCTTTTGTTGTTTATACAGTCTATATTTGCTACTTATTTCATAAGTTTTTCTAAACTCACTACGCGAAATTCCTAAATTAAAACCATCAGAAAAGCCATAAAAAAAGCTAAATCTAATTGTTGATTCATCAAGGCCAAACAAGTCTGTTAAACCATTTTTAATAGAGCCAAATCGGTGTGCAATGACAAAATATAAATCGTCTTTGCCAACTAGTTTAGTCGATTCTAAATTAACTATTTTTAAGGCTTCAAAAGTGTTATTTACAAGATTGTCTGGCTTTATTTGCGAGTCTAGTTCATTTAATAGATCATCTTGTGCATTAGACTTGAAAGTTATTAAAAGTAGAAAAATTAAAATATTTTTAAAATTGATTTTTGGTCTAAAATATTTCAATAATTAATTTTTTATTATTTTTTTAAAGCTTATGGCTCCTTTATCACTAGCTAAACGGATGTAATAAATACCACTCGATAAATTTTTAAAATTTAAGGTATTATTATTTAACGCATTAGATTTTTTTAGAATTATTTGTTTTCCTAAAATGTCAAACAATTCTACATTTACAACTTTTTGGTTAGATCTATTTTTTAAATTTAAAATATTTTTAACAGGATTTGGATATACAAAAGTTTGATTACTAAAGGCAATATCTTCTAAGCCAAGAACCGTATTGCTCCAAAACGATACCCCATTTTGAGTGCCATTGCCATTGTAAAAATAGGGACCAGTTGTGCTTATAAAATCACCTGCGGTCCAAATACCTTTTGTAACAGCTACAGACTCTCTACCGTTTCCGCTAGACCCCCACTGAAAAAAGTCTAACATAGAAGTTGATGATGGGAAATTATTATCTATGTATAGTCCTAAATCAGAAGCTGAATTAATTATGGTAAAACCACTTAAAGAAAGATTACCACCTGCGACGAGTATTAATGAACCCGAATCTATACTTAATGTTGATAATTTTTGGTATGAAAAAAGATGGCATAACTGGTAATTGGAAACGTTAACCATGGCAGTTCCATAGTTATGTATAGTTACTGTGTTAGCAACGGGATCGACTTTTGTAAACCGAATTTGACTGTTAGATAAAATTGGAAACAAAAGAATGAAAGCAATTAGTGAAACTAGAAAGTAGCGCTTTTTCATGATTATTTTAGTTTAAATTATCTTTCTTAGTCATGTTCTAGGCAAATTCCTTACAAATTAAATTATGTTTTTTTATTTTAAATTTATAACCTTAAAGTTTGTTGTTTATGATTAAACATTTAGGTGTTTTAATATTTTTTCTGATGTTGGGTTGTGCTAGTGATAGTCAATCTGATTTGGTTGAAGCTATAAATATTGATAATGTGACTTATCTTGGTGACGTAAAAACAATAATAGATGGTAATTGTATAGTCTGTCATAACAGCGGTCCAAATCCTATTGGGCCTTTTCCATTAGAAACATATGCTCAGGTGAGAGATAAAGCCGAAAATGGCCCCTTACTTTTTAGAATTCAATTGCCAGCTGGAGATCCTTCTGTTATGCCAAAAACAGGCAAAATGCCACAGCAATTAATAAATGTTATTGTGGCTTGGGCAGCTCAGGGATTTTTAGAGAATTAGTTTACTATACTACTCTCGGTAAGTTTAACCTGTTCAAATAAGTCGTCATAACCATCAACTTTTCCTTTTATTTTAACAGATGTATTTAATGCAATTGTATTTTTTTCTTTTGTTGATAAAATACAAATAACACCATTGTTAAGTGTGATACTTTCGTTTGTTTTTTCGGTTACCATACCGCTGATAATTATGGTTTTGCCTATGTATTTAGTATTGGCTGTATTTTGATCTGAAGAAAAATCAGTTTTGAGCTTTACAGCAGTTGTTGTAAGTGAAGCCGACTCGCTACTTACGTCCCTAGGCCCTTTAAATACATATTTATAACCCGCATATCCTAAAACTAAAAAAACAGCGACTATAATTAATAATATTTTCTTTTTCATAATGTTAGAATTGAAATTTTGTAGATTTATTCTGTTTTCAGTCGTAAAATATGCCTAAACCTTGCAAGTGTTAAATTTTTGTAAATATTGTTAAATAGTGTAAGTAAAAATTTAATAAAGGGTCTAAACCTTAAATTTATACCAAGAAAAATTATGAAATTGAAATTATTTATTATCACATTTATTATCTTAAGTTTTACAAGTATTGCACAGCAGCGAGTAGCTACCAAAACAGGAACACTTTCTTTTGAAGCCTCAACCGCAAATTTCGAACCTGTGGCCGCAATAAATACTTCTACTAGTGCCATTCTTAAAGAAGATGGTACCCTTGCTATTTTAGGACTTATTAAGGGTTTTAGATTTAAAAAATCTTTGATGGAGGAACATTTTAACGAAAAATTTATGGAGTCTGATACCTATCCAAAAGCAAAATTTATAGGTAAAATAACAGGATTTAATCTGTCTGCTGTATCTGGAGAAGCCAAAGAATATACAGTAAAAGGCACTTTGAGTATTCATGGTGTCGACAAACAAGTTGAAACCAAAGTTGTAAT
>CAZGZH010000074.1:0-6748 GCA_964529645.1 uncultured Flavobacteriaceae bacterium | reverse complement strand
AAAGGAATAGGGCGTAAAGAGCGTCAGAAAATAGCCATGGAATATTTAGAAAAAGTAGATTTAGGACCTTGGGCAACACACTTACCTAGCGAAATGTCTGGTGGCCAAAAACAACGTGTAGCCATAGCCCGCTCACTCGTAACACACCCAAAAGTTATTTTAGCCGATGAGCCTACAGGTGCCTTAGATTCTACAACATCTAGCTCTGTAATGGACATATTAAAAGGTATTAATAATGAAGGCATGACTATTATTGTTGTAACCCATGAAGAAGATATTGCAGAAGAAACGGGCAGAATAATAAGGTTAAAAGATGGCATTATAACTTCAGATGAAACTACAAATAAATATATTCACCACTAATTGTTAGATACCTTATGTTTGACATTGAACTTTGGCGCGAAATATTTCAGAATCTAGGCAAAAATAAATTGCGGACACTGCTTTCGGGTTTTACCATAGCCTTTGCTATTTTGCTTTTTACTATTCTGTTTGGTGTTGGTAATGGTTTAAAACACACATTCGAAAAACAGTTTGCAGGAGATGCTCAAAATTCAGTTTATATAAATGCTGGAAGAACCACCAAGCCATACAAAGGTTTACAAAGCGGTAGATATATTCAGTTTAAAAATTCAGACATCAAATTTATCAATGATAATTTTGAAAAAGAGATACAATATTTTAGTCCAAACATTCAAAGATTTAACGTACAAGCCACCTATAAAGGAGAGCAAAATAAATATACTGTAAGAGGAGTTTATCCAGATTATCAACCTTTAGAATCTGCCGTTATGGAAGAAGGAAGGTTTATTAATGTTTTAGATTTAAATAAGAAATCTAAAGTTGTTGCCATAGGCAGAATGGTTGAAAAAGATCTTTTTGGCAAATTAAGGGCATTGGGTAAAAACATTACTTTAGATGGTATTTCATATAAAATTATAGGTGTTTTTAGTGATCCAGGAGGCGATAGAGATGAGCGCTTTATATACGCTCCTTTTACGACAGTTCAAGGTATGTATCGCGATAATGAAGAATTAGATTATTTTGGCTTTACTTATAATCCAAGCCTCAGTGTGAGTAAATCTTTAAAATTCACCAGTTTATTAACCAAATTATTAAAAGAAAAGCACAAGGTTGCGCCAAATGATCAAAGTGCTATTCGTGTTCAAAATTATGCCGAAGCCACAAAAAATGTGCAACAATTTATGACGGTACTCAATATAATTATACTTTTTATTGGTATAGGTACTTTAATTGCAGGGATTATAGGCATCAGTAATATTATGGTATTTATAGTAAAAGAACGCTCTAAAGAAATTGGAATAAGGAAAGCGTTAGGCGCAACGCCAAAATCGATTATAGGGATGATAATGTTAGAATCTATATTTGTGACTGCTATTGCGGGTTATTTAGGTTTAACATTGGGTGTTTTTATTTTAAAATCATTTAGCAGCACTTTAAAAAAATATTTTATTTTAAATCCGGGTGTTGAAACTTATGTTGTTGTTGGCGCAACAATAATTTTGATAATTGCAGGCACAATTGCAGGATATGTTCCCGCAAAAAGAGCCGCAAGAATAAAACCAATTGTAGCATTAAACGACAAATAAATTATGAAGTTTTTATTTGACATAGATACCTGGCAAGAAATATACAGCAGTATTCGTAAAAACAAAATACGGACAGCTATTACAATAATAGGTGTTATGTGGGGTATCTTTTTACTAGTTGTATTACTAGGTGCTGCAAAAGGTGTAGAAAATAATTTTAATAAATTATTTGGAAGTTTTGCTACAAACAGTGTTTTTGTTTGGGCGCAATCTACAAGTAAACCTTTTAAAGGTTTTCAAGAAGGCAAGAGACTCACACTAAAAATGTCTGACTTAGAAAGTATTAAGAGAGAGATTAAAGGTCTTGAGTTTGTTGTGCCTAGACATCAAACACAAGCAGTTGCTACAAATAATTTTAAATCGGGAACCTTTGGTGTTTATGGTGATTATCCAGAATTAGATAAAGTTCAAAAAAAGAATTTAATCTACGGAAGGTTTATAAATGAACACGATATTCTTGAAAACAAAAAGGTATGTGTGGTAGAAGAAGAAATCTACAAACAACTATTTGATAAAAATGAATATCCAATAGGCCAATACATAAAGATTAATAATATCAACTATAAATTAGTTGGGATGTATAAAGAAGGCGCTTTAAGAACAGGAGGCCCTCAAGGGAGTATCCATATACCTTTTACCACATTTCAACAAGTGTATAACAGGGGCAACACAGTTGGATGGATGATGATAACTGGTAAGCCAGGATTTGACATATCGCAGATAGAGGTAGATGTTAAATTACTTTTAAAAAATTTACACAAAGTAAACCCCGAGGATAATCGTGCTTTTGGTAGTTTTAACTTAGGTGAAAGAATGTCTCAGGTAACAGGCTTTTTAACAGGAATGCAGTTTTTAACGTGGTTTGTAGGTATAGCAACACTTATTGCAGGGGTTTTTGCCATAGGTAATATATTACTTATAACCGTAAAAGAACGCACAAAAGAAATAGGAATAAGACGGGCTCTAGGAGCCAAACCTTGGGAGATAAAACGTCAGATAATATTAGAATCTGTTTTTTTAACGAGCCTTGCAGGGGCCCTTGGAATAATTGCTGGCGGACTGGTTTTAATGTTAATTGACGCTTGGATAGGTCAAGGTGAAAATGCAGCTTTAACAAATCCAACGGTAGATATTCCTGTAATTTTAATTGCCTTTACAACCCTTATATTTTTAGGAACTTTAATAGGATTAATCCCAGCACAACGTGCTGTAAGCATAAAACCAATAGAAGCATTAAGAGAAGAATAAAAAATTACAACTATGAACAAAACAACAAAAATTATTTTATTTAGCATTTTCGGAATCTTATTTCTAACCGTAATGATATGGTTTGCAAAGAAAAATTCTAAATCGCCAATAGAATATACAACAGAAAAAGCCTTTAAAGCAACCATTATTAATAAAGCTGTTGCTACAGGTAAGGTAGTACCCCTAGAAGAGATTTTAGTAAAACCACAGATATCGGGTATAATAGAAAAAATATACCTTGAAGAGGGGGCAAAAGTAGTTAAGGGTGATTTAATTGCCACCGTTAGGGTAGTGCCTAATATACAGTCGTTAAACAGTGCCAAAGGCCGCGTAGAAAAGGTAAAAATTCAACTTAATAATGCCGAAATAAATTATAAAAGGAATAGAGACTTGTTTAACAAAGGGGTTATTTCTAAAGCAGATTTAGAAAAATTTGAATTGCCCTATTCTCAAGCCAAACAAGATTTAAAAAATGCCATAAGCGATTATGATATCATTAAAAAAGGATCTACGGCAGGTTTAGGCGGTGTTGCAAATACCAATATAAGAGCCACTATGTCAGGAATAATTTTAGAAATTCCTATTAAAGAAGGCGACCAAGTTATTCAGAGTAATACCTTTAATGCTGGTACAACTATCGCTTCTATAGCCGATTTGAACAAGATGATATTTGAAGGGAAAGTTGATGAAGCCGAAGTTGGAAAATTAAAAAATGGTACTATTCTAAATGTAACTCTTGGGGCTATTGGTAAAAAAGAATTTAAAGCCAAGTTAAATTTTATAGCACCCAAAGGAACCGAAGTAAATGGGGCGGTTCAGTTTAAAATAAAAGCCGATGTCGAATTAGATAAAAACTATTTTATTAGAGCGGGTTACAGTGCCAATGCTTCTATTATTTTAGACAGAAGAGATAGTGTACTCTCTATAAAAGAGGCCTTGTTAAAGTTTGATAAGAAAACCGAAAAACCTTATGTAGAGGTAAAAGTAGGCGACCAAGAATTTGAAAAACGTGACGTAGAACTGGGTTTATCAGACGGAATAAATGTTGAAATTCTAAAAGGCATAACCGCTAAGGATGAGATTAAAGTTTGGAATAAAGCCAAAAAAGATGCAAAAGATAAAGATAAAAACAACTAGCAATAAGTAAAGCATAATTTTATAAAAAAGGGGTTTTTTAAAAGCCCCTTTTTTATTTCTCTATAAGCCCAAATAAATTTTTAAAATTCTGAGAAAAATCAGCAATTAATTAGCCTAAAATTAAGTAACTTTATACGGTTAATTTAAAACTTAAAAACTATGGAGACAGAATTGTTACATTTAGGTGATTTAAAATTCAATTTAGACGTATGGTTAAGAGAACTTAAATTTCACAAGCAAGAGTTATATTTTTTCGAAAAAAAATTGGAAGAATTATCTGTTAGAAATTTAGGACATGAGGCCATGATACCCCTTGAGAAATTTCAAAATAAAATGGCTAAGGAGCGTCAAGCTATAAACGATTTAAAACATCGTATTAAATTTAAAATGAATCTTTTAAATAGTATTTCCGAAGACGATTCTATAGATAGAAAACATCATGAAAATCAGGTTTTATTATCTGAAGAAATGGCAATTTTTAACAAATTAAACGTAGAGTTAAAAGCCAAAATGATGAATTATTTTTTACGTTGGTTATAATATTAAATTAAAACCAAATCCTACACTTGCCGTATTAATACCACCATTGGGTTGCTTTAATTCGGCGTTTGATAAATGACGTAGCTTAGCAGAGACGTTTAAAAAGAGGTGTTTGTTTAATTGTGTACGCAACCCAAAACCAATAGTTGAAACAAAGGCGAAACCTTTGGCCAGACGCTCTGTACGTTTGTTAATTGTCATAGGGCCAAACCCAAAAATGGCATATAAACTTTCGCCTTTAAAAAGTTCTTTACTTATAACTACATTGCCAATTAAAAGAATTTCGGTTAGGTTTTTATTGCGGGTAAATTCATTTCTTTTAGTTTCAAAATCAGCTTCTGTATTTTTAACAAAAAACCTATTTAAAAGTTGGTGTTGTGCAAAGCCTATTGTAGGCTCTATAAGTAAATCAAAATTGTATTTGCCGCGCTTAAGCGGATAAAATAATTGTAGCGCTACCGTTTTGGTTTTGTAATTATAATCTTTATCGTTTAACAAAGCACCCCCTTGAACGCCATAAGCATAAAATAGGCCAACCTTGTAGGGCGATAGTTTATTTTTTTGAGCTGTAATTGTAACAGATACGCTAAAAGCTATGACGATAAGTAATAGAAACCTATGCAAATTGTTGGGCAATTTTGTCAGCTTTTCTACTTTCAGAATAATCGTAAAAACCTTCACCAGTTTTAACACCTGTTTTACCTGCTGTAACCATATTGACAAGAAGCGGACAAGGCGCATATTTGGGATTGCCAAATCCGTCGTAAAGGACGTTTAGGATAGACAAACAAACATCTAAACCAATAAAATCGGCTAATTGCAAAGGCCCCATAGGATGGGCCATACCCAATTTCATAACGGTATCTATTTCGTAAACGCCCGCCACACCTTCGTAAAGGGCATAAAAAGCTTCATTTAGCATAGGCATTAAAATACGATTGGCAATAAAGCCTGGGTAATCATTCACTTCAACAGGCACTTTATACAACTTTTTTGACAGCGTCATGATAGCATCGGTCACGTCGTTTGAAGTAGAGTAGCCGCGAATAATTTCAACCAATTTCATAATAGGTACAGGGTTCATAAAGTGCATACCAATTACTTTATCGGGACGTTTTGTAACGGCGGCTATTTTTGTAATTGATATAGATGAAGTGTTACTGGCTAAAATAGTTTTAGCATCGCAAACAGCGTCTAACTCTTTAAAAATTTTGAGTTTTAAATCGGTGTTTTCTGTAGCGGCTTCTACAACTAAATCTACATTTTTAACACCGTTTTTTACTTCGGTAAAAGTTGTAATATTGTTTAAAGTATCGGTCTTTTGTGCATCAGTAATGCGCTCTTTGGCTCGCATGCGGTCTAAATTTTTTGTAATGTTAGCCATACCCTTATCTACGGCATCTTGACTAATATCAATAAGATTTACACTAAAGCCAAATTGTGCAAAAGTATGTGCAATACCATTTCCCATAGTACCAGCACCTATAACTGCTATATTTTTCATTTTAATATTTTAAAAATTATCTATTATTTTTTGGGCTACTTCTAATGCTTTTGCGCCATCTCTAAACGGCACTATTGGTGTTGTATTATTGTTAATAGCATCGGCAAAAGTTTCTAATTCTTCTAAAATAGCATTGTTGTTTTCTATCGTTGGGTTTTCGAAATAAATTTGTTTTTTAACCCCTTCGGCATTTTGTAAAATCATAGCAAATTCATCTGGGTTTTCGGGCACGTCTTGCATTTTGACGATTTCACTTTTTTTGGTGAGAAAATCTATAGAAATATAAGCGTCCTTTTGAAAGAAGCGTGTTTTGCGCATATTTTTTAACGAAATACGACTCGCCGTTAAATTGACAACACAACCGTTTTCGAATTCTAAACGGGCATTGGCAATATCGGGTGTGTCGCTAATAACTGCCACGCCGCTTGCGCTGATGTGTTTTATTTTGCTATTAACAACGCTTAGTATGATATCAATATCGTGAATCATTAAATCTAAAACAACGGGTACATCGGTGCCACGTGGATTAAATTCTGCCAAGCGATGTGTTTCTATAAACATAGGATTATTGATAGCGTCTTTTACTGCTTTAAAAGCAGGGTTAAAACGCTCTACATGTCCTACTTGTCCTTTTAAATCTTTTTCTTTGAGTAAGTTTTGCAATACTTTAGCTTGTCTTACTGTTGTGGTTATGGGCTTTTCTACAAAA
>CAZGZH010000073.1:0-6769 GCA_964529645.1 uncultured Flavobacteriaceae bacterium | reverse complement strand
TATCGTTAGCAATCATATCAAATACTTTAAGCGAAGCCCCCACAATAGCGGGAGACAACGAATTTGAGAACAAATAAGGACGTGACCGTTGCCTTAAAATGTCAATAATTTCTTTTTTGCCGGTAGTATAGCCTCCCATAGCACCGCCCAAAGCTTTACCTAAAGTGCCTGTAATAATATCAACACGCCCCATCACGTTTTTGAGTTCTACAGTACCACGTCCTGTTTTACCAATGAATCCTGCCGCATGACATTCGTCAACCATAACCATAGCGTCATATTTGTCGGCTAAATCGCATATTTTATTGAGCTGGGCTACAATGCCATCCATAGAAAAAACACCGTCGGTGACAATAATTTTAAAGCGGTGTTCTTTGTTATTGGCCGCGATGAGTTGTTGCTCTAAATCGGCCATATCATTATTTTGATAACGGTAGCGGGCTGCTTTACAGAGGCGGACCCCATCAATAATAGAGGCGTGATTTAAGCTATCTGAAATAATACAATCTTCTGCGCCTAAAAGGGGTTCAAAAACACCCCCATTGGCATCAAAAGCGGCCGCGTATAAAATGGTATCTTCGGTTTGATAGAAGTCGGCTATTTTGGTTTCTAATTTTTTGTGGAGGTCTTGTGTACCGCATATAAACCGTACAGACGACATACCATAGCCATGGGTGTCCATAGCATCTTTAGCGGCCTGAATAACAGTAGGATTATCTGATAAACCCAAGTAATTATTGGCACAAAAATTAAGCACTTCTTCGCCTGTTTGTAGTTTTATCACCGCACTTTGCGAGGAAGTTATAATACGTTCAGATTTGTATAAGCCTGCTTCTTTGATGTTTTGAATTTCTTTTTGCAGATGTTGTTTTATAGCGCCGTACATTTTGTTAGATTTTTATACAAAAGTAAGAAATATAGGCTATTTATTCCTACCTGAGTCTAAAACGCTTTAATTTATAAATTAAAAACGCCCCCCTTTTGGGTTTTAAAATCTAAAGAGGGATTTTAATCTTTAAAATTTTCAAAATACCATTATTTATACAACAAAAAACTTAATTTAATTCAACGCTATTACTGTTTTTTAAAACAGTAATAGCGTTGAATTAACAGCAGAATTTATTTAGGTTTATGTTAATTTATCGAACAAGAAATAAGAATTAATCACCTTTTTCATTTTTCTCGTAGCCTAAAAATGCACCAATAAAGATACCAATGTAAGAAAAGAAATTTACATCAAAAATTTGATTAATTAATAACCCAATTAATGAAAAACCTAAAACGTATAAAATAAATTTTAGTTTCATTAAAATAATTTTGCTAACCAACCACCTACTTTAAGAACTGACCCCACTGAACCACCAACAGCACCCCAAAGGGCACTAGTTAATACATCCTCTCCATTAACAGGAGAATTTGAGTCTTTAATACCTTGTGTAATTATTGATTCACCTATACCAACTATGGCTCCTATAGCGTCAGCTGCAACAATATTCCAAAAAAGAATTTTTTGTTGATTATTGTTTTTATATGCCTTATTCTGTAATGAATTTATATTTTCTTCAAACCACTCTAAAGAATTTACACAAATTTCTATAACTGACAGAGAAACCAATACATTTTGTTTAGATTGATCAATATTATTATTGATGTAATCACTTCTGATTTTTTTAGCTAATTTTAGAAGTTCTTCATTGCTTAATAACCCTTGATAATTTTTTTGATAAGCTGTAAATAATTCATCAAGGACTATTTTGTCTTCATCTGAAATAATTTTTGAGGAACGAATAAATTCAATTTTATCAAAAATATTACTTTCATCCATTGTAAAAGAATTATTTTTTGCATAATAAGTTGAGAAATTTTTAGATAATAGTTTTTCAGTATTCAATAGTTTAACAGATTCTTCAATTTTGGAATTTGGCAATTTGAAATTTATTATTCTGCTATTTAGATATGAATAATTTTCTTTTATAATTTGAACTTTAAATTCATTTTCAGTTGTTTTGAAATTGAAGTTATGTTCATTTAACAGAATATTATCTAAAGCGTCGTTATGAATTTTTCCAATCAACTCAGGTGTTATCGTTTGTTGAGTAGTTTCTATATTTTCACGATTACAGTTTGTAAACAGTAACGATAAAATTGCTATTATAGCCAAATTTGAAGATTTATTTATTTTTTTCATATATTAAAATTTAAAGATTTGTAGTTTTCTTGGCTGTTTTTGAAAAAATCTCCAATCCTTTAGTATAAGGGTTGGGTTTTGGCGAGGCATTTTCTAACTAAAAAAACATATATTTGTAGCTCCTCCGGTTATTTTTTGTTTATCTCATAGGCAAAAAGGTTTTAAATTAGACATGTTGTAATATTTATTTTTTAACTTTAACCGGAGGGATTTTTCTCCGCTTTTAAGTACTCTTTTTCAGCACTTTAATTTTAATGCGGTCAATATATAAAAAATATTTAAACAAAAAAATAGCGGAAATAGGTATTTTTTATGTCATAGTTAAATTTTTTAGAAACCCTTTAAGGGGGGGGGTAACAGTCTGAAAAACAAACTATAAGCTAATAATTTTGTAAAAAAACAAAACAACCCATTTATGACATGTTGAGTTTTGGAACGCAGATTTTTAAATTTAAAGAAAAAAAAGATCTATTTTTTAGACAAGTAGGTTTTATTGTCTGTTAAGTGCCAAAAACTTACTTTTGCACTTATGTCTAGAGACGTCCAATTAAAAAAAGAATACGAAGAGGTACGCACTTTAATAGCCCAAAAATTTACCGATGGTGAATTGCCCGATTTAGATGCCATCATCTATTTGGTAGGGGTGCAAGAGTTGGGGCAGGGCTATAAAAAGTTTAAAAAAGATGATAACGTCAACTTGATGCACATTGCCATTTGTAAATTGTTAGAGCCCTTAGGTTTTTATGAGTTCGATTTTTTTGATGCTGACGGTTGGCCCCATTATAAAGTTAAAGAAGAACTCCCCTTTTTAAAACCCGGCGAACAAAGTTTGTTGATGAAAGAAGCTGTGGTGTATTATTTTAAAGAAAGCGGGCTGATTTGAGAAGTAGGGAGTTGAGAGCCGGAACAAGGAAGACCGAAGTGCGGAATATAAAACATTAACCCGGATTAAATATCACTTATCGAAATTATTGAAAAATGATTATAGTGTCATTCTGAACGACTGAAAGGATGTGAAGAATCTCATTCAATTTTTTTTAAGAGATTTCTCCTAACGTCGAAATGACAATTAAAAAATTAAACGATTTTATAAACCTTTCCCGGCAACGGCTGTACCACGCCATTCATTTCTAAGTTAAACAAAATAGTGACGGCTTTATGGATGGGCATATTACAGTGTAAAGCTATTTGGTCGAGTTGTTGCTTGCCGTTTTCTTTTAAAAAATTGTAAATCGGTTTTTCTTCGGTTTTAAGCTGTACAAACAACTTTTTTTGAACGGATTTGGCTTCGGTTTCTTCTTCCCAATTCAGCAAATAACGCAAGTCGGCAACCGAATTAAACAAAGCCGCCCGATTGGTTTTTATCAAATTGTTACAGCCTTTGCTAAAAGCGTCGGTTAATTTACCCGGAACAGCAAAGACATCACGGTTGTACGAATTGGCTATTTCGGCCGTGATAAGCGAACCGCCTTTAGCCGCCGATTCTATAACGATAGTAGCTTCAGACAAGCCCGCAATAATACGGTTGCGCTTCACGAAATTTTCGCGCTCGGGTGTGGTTTGCGACCAAAATTCGGTAAACAAACCACCATTTTCAAGCATTTTAGCCACGGTATTTTTATGAACGGCCGGATAAATTCTGTCGAGTCCGTGGGCTAAAACAGCGATGGTTTGCAAATTGTGTTTAACCGCTAATTTATGGGCGAAAATATCGACGCCGTACGCCAAGCCACTTACAATAATAGGCTTATAAGGCACCAATTCTGTGATGAGGTTTTTTAAAACATCCTTTCCGTACCCTGTAATATTACGTGTCCCAACGATACTTATAATTTTTCTATTGTCAAGATTTATATGTCCTTTAGAAAAGAGAATTATTGGCGCATCGGGGCAGTGTTTTAATTTGCTAGGATAGCCAGTTTCGGTGATTAGTTGATAAGTGATGTTGTTTTTCGAAATAAAGGATATCTCTTTTTCGGCAGCCTTAAAAAGCGTTTTAGATTTTAATCCTTTAAGTACAAAATGACCTATACCGTCAATTTTTGACAGATGTGATTGCTTCTCTTTAAAAACAGCTTCGGCACTCCCGCAATGCACAATCAGTTTTTTGGCATTTATAGCACCAACCCCTTCGGCTTTTTGAAGTGCTAAGTAATAAAGTAAGTCATTATCAGGCATAAAAAAGTATAAAAGCTCTAAGATAAAAAGAAATGTTAATAAAAAAGCTAGAGTCGCTTTAAAAATTACGACTTATTTTCTACATTTGTTTTTGATGAAACTCGAACAACTTATAAGCGATTTACTCTACCGATACGAATGTGTTGTGGTACCCGATTTTGGCGCTTTTGTAAGCAATTATAAGCCCACTGTTTTTAATTCTAAAAATAACACCTTTTATCCGCCAAGTAAAGCTATATCATTTAATGTTAATATTTTACACAACGATGCTTTATTGGCTAATGCTGTTGCAAATACCTTAGAATGTCCCTATAATGAAGCCCTTAAAAAGATTAAAAAGGTGGTTAAAAAATGGCAATCGGAACTGCACAATAACAAGAATTTAGAGCTCGATAAAATAGGTAGTTTCACGCTAAACAACCAGAATAAGCTTGTTTTTGAACCGCTTAATGCCATTAATTATCTTACAGAATCTTACGGATTGAGTTCATTGATAGCTTCACAAGTAGCAAGACAAGAAGTGGGATTAAAACCTACAGGCACTTATGCCCGTCCTTATTTAAAATATGCTGCTGTATTTGTTTTGGGACTATCGACTATTGGTTTTGGCAACCGTTTTTATCATCAGTATAAAATAAATCAGCAAATTGCATTGTCGCAACAGCAACAGCAAAAAGTACAAAACAGGATACAATCGGCGACTTTTAAAATCAGCAATCCGCTACCCAGTATCACTTTAAAAAGCACACCTATAACACATAATTTTCATGTGGTGGCTGGCGCTTTTAGGGAGCCTTTAAATGCGCAACGCAAATTAAAGCAACTTAAAGCCAAAGGTTTTGACGCTGCCATTATCGGTAAAAACAAATGGCAATTAACGCAAGTGGTTTTTGGTAGTTATACCACAAAAATAGAAGCCATACAAGCTTTGCGTAAAGTGCGTGCTACCGAAGACAACACTGCTTGGTTATTGGTAGAAAAACATTAAAAAATCATACAACAATTTTATAAATCAAGCCATTGCGAATGCCAAACGCATAAAGCAATCTGTTTATCCATTAAATTATGAAAGCAAAAGCTCCTAAAGACTCTCTAACCGTTTTAACCGATATGGTTTTACCCGGCGAAACAAATCCGCTTGACAATTTATTTGGTGGCGAACTCTTGGCGCGTATGGATAGGGCATCGAGTATTGCCGCACAACGCCATTCACGTCGTATTGTGGTAACAGCCTCTGTAAATCACGTCAATTTTTCTAAAGCCGTTCCGGTGGGCAGCGTGGTCACGGTACAAGCCAAGGTATCGCGCGTGTTTAACTCGTCTATGGAAATATTTGTCGATGTATGGATAGAAGATCGCGAATCGGGCAAACGCACTAAAGTAAACGAAGGTATTTACACCTTTGTTGCGGTAGACCGCACGGGGTCGCCAGTAAAAGTACCACAAGTTATTCCCGAAACTGAACTTGAAAAAGAACGCTACGATGGCGCTTTACGCCGTAAGCAATTGAGTTTGGTGTTGTCGGGACGCCTCAAACCAAGTGAAGCGACCGAGTTAAAAGCTTTGTTTGAGTAGAAAACATGCCTAGCTTTTTATCTTATCAATAAAAAATTAAATAGATTTTTTAATTAAATACTTTCGTTCATTTTGTCTTGATACAAAACGAACCAAAAAATCAAGAACCTTTCAAGGAAATTTTTGTAACGGGTTACAAAACCGCTGTAAATCTAACGCTTCATGCGTCTTTTTCGACAGGTCGAAAACGCAATTACGCTTGATTGACAGCTATTTCTGTGAAATGTTCTGAGCTTATTTCTACTGAATGAGAAGATAAAAACCCTACATCTTATGTCTTATTTAAATGTTAAATAAAGGGGAAAATGCCCCTCAAAATCTAGCGATTCCGCTAGACTGAAAACTAGCGAAATCGCTAGACACTTCTTTCGGGGGGGGGGTAAATGCCGTTTTAAAATTTCAAAAAATTATAAAACACATAAATACAATGTATTATAAATTTACCTTCTAGCGATTTTAGGTAATTTTAAAACTCCCTATTTCCGCTAGATGGTTTTTTTAAAAATATTTCTACATTTGGGCTAACAATCAAAATGCTGGTGTACAGCAATTAACATACGGAGAAAAATCCCTCCGGTTAAAAGTTAAAAAATAAATATTACAACATGTCTAATTTAAAACCTTTTTGCCTATGAGATAAACAAAAAATAACCGGAAGGAAGTGATGCAAAGATACCACTTACCTCCCAAACATACAAAATAGCAACTTAGAGCTTAAGTCTTAAGTGTAAGGCTATTTTTAGAACTTTATAAAGTCATGCTAACAACTTACTATAAACAATTAATAGTTAGCAAAAAAACGAGCAATTTTGCTCAATTAATCTTAAA
>CAZGZH010000072.1:0-6782 GCA_964529645.1 uncultured Flavobacteriaceae bacterium | reverse complement strand
TTATATATTTATTATACTAGCATAATACGTCTATAGAGTAACTCCGGTATGACTGGAGTTCAAACATGTACTATTACGATCTTTTTTAACTTCTTCAATTAAATTTACTAAGACCTCGGTATCGGTATCGCTTTTAAAAGTATAACCTCTTTCTACAAGACCTTTTTTAATGGTGTCATAATTTTCTATAATACCATTATGTACAATAACTAAATTACCAGATTGTGAATCATGAGGGTGAGAATTGATATTGTTTGGAATACCATGTGTAGCCCAGCGCGTATGGCCTATACCTACTTGCGCTTTGGTGTCAATACTTTGAGATACCAACTCTTTAAGATCGGCCACCTTCCCTTTTGTTTTAACTAAGTTAATCTTGTTGTTATTATACAGAAAAACACCAGCACTATCGTAGCCTCTATACTCTAAACGTTGTAGACCATTTATTATAATTGGATAAGCTTCTCTGTAGCCGATATAACCTGTAATGCCACACATAAGGTATTAATTTTTTGGTTCTGTGTAAAAAATTTCTAATGATAATTTTTTAGCGCCTAATTCTTTATTACCAAAGATAGCAACACCTTTTGGATTCCAGTTAAAAGGTTTGATAATTGTATCAGACTGGCGTACAAAAGTAGGTATGTCATAAGAACTGTATGCTTTTACAGCCAAATTAGAGGCATCTATAGGATTTTCTTGTTTTAAAATATTGGCTATATAATCTGTTACTCTAAACTTATAAAGTTCAGGGTCGCCATTATCGTCATATTTTAAACCGCCACCTAAAAGAGATGGCCCTTCAGCGATAATATCTATTACATGAGAATTATTGTCATAGTTATAAATGAACAAGCGATTAGGTAAGTTATTACTAGTTTCATTTTTATCTATATATAATTTAATGTTAGCTTCGTTTATAAGCCAATTTTTAGAACGAATATTTTCTATATCATCGTTGGTAAACAATTTTAAAACAACTTCAGAACCAGAAGCCCCTTGAATATAGAGCTTTTGTTCGCCATTAATTTTGTCTGGGTTTAACAACTTGGCTTGTATAGAAGAGCTTGCTAAACTATAATCTTGTTCAAATTTATTTGTACGAATACCAATTAACGAAAAAACCATTTTTTGCTTTGTACGGCTTATAGTGGTGACGCTATCTGTATCGGTAGTAGATACGTCATTTGAATAATAAATAGTAATATTTCCTCTTGACAACGGTAGTGTTAACAGAGAGCCATCTAATCCTGAAGCACTAATATACAATCCTCTAAAAAAGTGTCTAAATTCTTCGTTAGAACTAAGCTCGGCCGAACCACTTTTATCTAAAAAGTTGTTTTTAAAAAAACTTTCGTCTAAAGGTATTTTTATAGAAGGAGCACTGCCTATTATTTTAACCGTGTCAATATCAAAAACAGAATTATCTAAATCCTTATATTTTATATAAGACACTGTATCATCTGCATTTGGTGAGAAAAGTCCAGAGAAAAGAGGGGAATTTACAGTACTATACGATCTATTAGAATAATATTGTTTTCTCTTAGTGGGATCTAATGGATCTAAATTGTTTAAAAAAGTCCCCAATTCTGAAACGGTAATTGTAAAAGGGGTTGTTTTATTGCCAATTATAGAATCTAATTCGAAAGTTGGAACGACTATAGAATCATTTGTATCACTATTAGGATCTACTATTGTTTTATTATCCCCTTTTGTGTTGTAATAAGGAATATTTAAAATTACAGAGTCTATAGTTGGATTCACACCAAAATCGGTTCCGGCTCCCGGTAAAGAGACCTGTGTAGCTATAGAAGCAGTTGTTTTACCAAAAGTATTGTTTTGATTAACGCCCAAAACATATTGAGGCAAACTATCCACTCTAACAGAATCAACAGAGACATTATAAGCAATAATATCTGAAATGAATGTTTTTGTGTCGAATTTGTTATTATCTACAAGAGCAATACCTATATCTTTAAAATCTCTTTCACAAGATACAAGACCTATTATAAATACACTAATTAAGATTATGTATTTAGTAGTACTAAATTTTTTTGTCATCATAAAAAAAGGAAACTATTTGTTGTTTAAAACTTGATTGTTATAAAAATTGGTATAGGCCTCTTCAAAATTGTCAACACCTTGATAGTCTAAAACAGGGATGTCTATTTTTTCAAGATAGTCTTCAATTTGTTTTGGTAATTTTTCTGTGCCCTTTACTACGGCGTCAGAATTTTCTATAGCAATTTTAAGAAGGTTAGAATAGTTTGGTGTTTTTAAGGTTTTGAGTTTGTCGCTATCTATTTGGTCTAGCGCTATTTTATTTATCATATCTTCATTTAATTTTCCACTAAATTTATTAGTATTAAATAGAGAGGATACAATTTTACTATTTTTAAATAAAGGTTCGTCGGCGTAATATGTTTTTAGGTATAAAGGTAATAACGACGCCATCCAACCATTAACATGAACGATATCTGGCATCCAGTTTAATTTTTTTACGGTTTCTACAACACCTCTTGCAAAAAATATAGCCCGCTCATCATTGTCTTTAAAAAGATTGCCATCTTCATCTTTATAGATAGCTTTCCGTTTAAAATAATCGTCATTATCAATAAAATAAACCTGCATACGTTCTTTGGGAATAGAAGCTACTTTAATAATTAAAGGCATATCCATCTCATTAATTATCAAGTTCATACCAGAGAGTCTGATAACCTCATGTAGTTGATGTCTACGCTCGTTAATTATACCAAAATGCGGCATAAAGATTCTTATTTGCCCACTACTTTGATGCACCATTTTAGGCACTTCAAATGACATTTTAGATAATTCATTTTCTGGTAAATAGGGGCTCACCTCAGAAGACACATATAATACTCTCTTTTCCCTCATAATCGCTTCTAAATATTAAAGAATATGCAAAATTACTAAAAATTATGCAGAATTTGTCTTTATATAGTAAGTTTGCAAGGTTTTAACAATTATTTAAATAAACAGCATGAAGGTTTTTAAAGAAGTCAAAAAATTACAAGCTTTTTTATCACAAAAACAAAACGCCGAAACAATAGGGCTTGTACCTACAATGGGCGCTTTACACAAAGGCCACTTATCTTTAATAACTATTGCCCAAAAAGAAAACACTATAGTTGTGGTCAGTATTTTTGTCAATCCCACTCAGTTTAATAATACAGATGATTTGTTAAAATATCCCAAAACACTTAAAGCCGATTTAGAATTACTTAAAAATAAAAGCAAGATTATTGTTTTTGCGCCATCGGTAGAGGATGTATATCCCGATGGAGAAAAATCTGAAAGTTTCGATTTTGGAGGTATCGAGCTAGAAATGGAAGGTAAATTTCGTTTAGGACATTTTGACGGTGTAGGAACAATAGTGAAAAGACTTTTCGAAATTGTTAACCCCACAAATGCTTATTTTGGCGAAAAAGATTTTCAGCAGTTACAAATCATCAAAAAAATGGTTACTAAATTAAATCTATCAATAAATATTGTGTCTTGTCCTATTTTTAGAGAACCTAGCGGTTTAGCTATGAGTTCTCGTAATGAACGCTTGTCTGTTAAGAATAGAAAAGAGGCTAGTTTTATTTATAAATCTTTACAAAAAGTAAAATTAGATTTTAAAAAACAATCCCTTAAATATCTGAATGGACTTGTAGAGAAGACCTTTAAAAATAACTCAATTTTTGAATTAGAATATTTTACAATTGCAGATATAGAAACGCTTAAACCTGTAGAAAAAATAGAACCCAATAAAGAATACCGCGCCTTTATTGCTGTTTTTGTAGAGAATGTTAGGCTTATTGATAATATTGCACTTTAAAATTGACAAAAAAGAAATCTCAAAAACTAAATTAACTATATTTGCGCAGAGGGATAATTTTAAATTTTCTTCAAAATAAAAAAGTATTACACAGCTATCTTTAAAATAATCATTTGTCAAAACAAATTAGAAAAGCTCTTTTTATCAGTCTTCCTATTCTATTTGGATTGGGCTTGATATGGTATTCGTTGTCAAAATTCACACCATCAGATTTTGAATCTATTAAGAATTCATTTAGAACTGCCCATTATGGATGGGTTTTTCTATCTATTGCTTTAGCAATAATGAGTCATTTATCACGAGCCTACCGTTGGCAATTTTTACTAGAACCTCTGGGTTATAAACCAAAATTCACCAATAGTGTTTTAACTGTTTTGGTGGCTTATTTACTAAATTTAGTCATCCCACGATCTGGCGAAGTAGCAAGGGCAGCAGCTATTTCTAAATACGAAAGCATTCCTTTTCAAAAAGCCTTTGGCACTATTGTGGCTGAACGTGTAGCCGATGTTATTATGCTATTTTCAATTATAGGTATTGCTTTTATCATGCAAACTAAATTATTATCTGAATATCTATTTAAAGACGACGGCTCTAATCCTTGGCATAAGTTTATTATTCTTGGCGGATTGGCTATAATAGCGCTGGTTTTATATTTTGTCTTTAAAAAATCTAAATTGGCTTTTGTCTTAAAAATCAAAGAATTTTTAAAAGGACTGTTAGAAGGCGTGATGAGCATTGTTCATATGAAGAAAAAAGGGGTGTTCATCTTTCATACAGTTCTTATTTGGACGCTTTATGTACTGATGTTTTACGTGGTTACTTTCGCTATTCCAGAAACAAGTCATCTGCCTATTGGTGCCATTGTAGTCGGTTTTGTAGTAGGCGGACTCAGTATGGCTTTAACAAATGGTGGGTTAGGGACTTATCCTATATTTGTGGCCAGTGTTTTTATATTATATGGCGTTGAAAACAATCCAGCACGCGCTTTTGGGTGGATAGTTTGGACCTCACAAACCTTAATGGTTTTGGTGTTTGGCGGCCTAGCCATGTTTGTTTTACCCATTTACAATCGCAAAAAAATCTAAGTTTTGTACCTTAGCCAAATGACGCAATTCTACAGTAACGGAAAATTACTTTTATCGGCTGAATATGTGGTTTTAGATGGGGCTTTAGCCTTAGCTTTACCAACAAAATATGGCCAAAGTTTAATTGCAGAACCTATTGAAGGTAAGCAATCGGTTTGGGAAAGTTATGATGCCGATGGCAGTTTGTGGTTTAAATCTTTTTTTACCTTATCGGATTTTAACTTTTCTATTGATGAACCAATTGCTACACAACTTCAAAAAATATTACAAATAGCAAGAGCTTTAAATCCGTCATTTTTAAACGAAAATCAGAATTATAAGATTCAGACAAAACTCAATTTTCCGCGTCATTGGGGCTTGGGAAGCTCTTCTACACTCATCAATAACATCGCCCAATGGGCACAAATTGACGCCTACAAATTACAATTCAAATGTTTTGGCGGGAGTGCATACGATGTGGCTTGTGCCCGTCATAATAAACCTATTTTGTATCGGTTAGAGGGCATAAAACCCATTGTAGAAGAGGTTGATTTCAATCCTGATTTTAAAGAACAACTCTATTTTGTGTATCTCAATAAAAAGCAAAATTCCCGCGAAGGAATAAAACATTATCAAAATCTAAAAGGCGCTATTAAAAAGGCTGTTTTAGAGGTATCAGAAATCAGCAAAGAGATGTTAAACTGTACAAAACTTTCTGAATTTGGAACAATGATAAATTCACACGAAAAAATCATCAGTAAACTCATCCAAACAAAACCCATTAAAGAACAACTATTTAGTGATTATTTTGGCAGTATTAAAAGTCTTGGTGCTTGGGGAGGCGATTTTATTTTAGCGACGGGTAATGATGACACACCACAGTATTTTAAAAGTAAAGGCTTTAATAAGGTAATCCCTTTTACCGAAATGGTTTTATAAGACAAGGTTAAACAAATAGCCCGAAATAATAATACACAGCGTAACTACGCCAAAAAAGATTCCTATTAATTTAAAGGTCATTACTTTTTTAAGAAGCATGGCTTCAGGAAATGATAAACCTACCACACCCATCATAAAAGCAATGGCTGTTCCAATTGGTATTCCTTTTGAAACAAGCACTTGCATAACCGGTAAAATACCCGAGGCATTTGAGTACATAGGTACCGCCAAAATAGTTGCTATTGGCACCGCAAAGAAATTATCTTTACTCATATACTGTTCAAAAAATCCTTCGGGAACATAACCGTGCATCAATCCGCCAATAGCGATACCTACCAATACATAAACTATTACACCTTTAATAATTTTAAGGACTTCATTCCAGATAACAGGTAAGCGATTTTTAAAGGATGTTTTTTCTGCTACAAAAGTTTCTTCATCACGTTGTGCATTGACTAGAACTTCTTTTACCCAAGGTGTTAAAAAGCGCTCAAGCTTAAAACGACTTAAAATAAGGCCGCTAGTTAAACCTAGTAAAACACCACTTACTACATAAATAGCGGTTATTTTTACGCCGAAAAGCCCCACAAAAAGCCCGATAGCTACCTCATTTACTAATGGTGAAGTGACCAAAAAAGCAAAGGTTACGCCTAGTGGAATACCGCCTCTTACGAATCCGATAAATAGCGGTACAGATGAGCATGAACAAAAAGGTGTAACAACGCCAAAAAGACTCGCCATTAAATATTTGAAGCCAAATAATTTATTTCTAGATAAGTAGTTTTTAACTTTTTCTATTGGGAAATAACTATTTATAATCCCCATAAAAAAAATGATTATAAAAAGCAATAACAAAATTTTTATGCTATCGTAAATAAAGAAGTTTAGAGCTTCTGCTAAATGTTGCCCTTTAGCTAAATGCAAAGCATCAAAGGTTA
>CAZGZH010000071.1:0-6791 GCA_964529645.1 uncultured Flavobacteriaceae bacterium | reverse complement strand
AATATTTTTATCATTATTTAATCTAAATTACTACTCAAAACACAACACTTTATTTAGTAAAAATTTAAGTTTACTCAAAAAAAATATATGTATGTTTGTGTTGTCATTTTTTAGTGTTAAAAAAATTTAATTTTCCACTTAAAAATAACAATTCTATTTCTTTAATAGAACAAAAATACTATTAAAACCGTTGGATACAAATTTAAACAACATACATTTAGTTTTACTAGCATTTCTTTTGGGAACTTTTATAGGTTTTTCGCAAAAAAAAATCAAAAAAGTACCTTTAAAAAAAGAGGTTTCAGTTGTTAAAGATTCAACCAAAATAGACTCCATAAAGAAACCCAAAGAATTTTTAGCATCGCTAGTTAAACACAAAGCTTTAGATTTTGAATTAAACGATTATATAAATAACACCGCCACACTACAAAACAAAGCCGAATTAGAATATAACGGCATAATTATAAAAGCAGGTATTATATTTATAGATTACAAGAATAACTTAATGCGTGCCAAAGGCATAAAAGACAGTTTAGGAAATTACGCTCAATTACCTATTTTTAAACAAGGTAATCAAGAATCTACACAAGATTCTATGCTTTATAATTTTACAAACGAGAAGGCTATTATTTGGGGTTTACACACAGAACAACAAGGCGTTATTATTACGGGTGTTCAATCTAAAAAAGTAAATGATTCTACCCATTACATAAAACGGGCACGCTTTACAACTTCAGACAAGCCCAATCCAGATTATTATATTCAGACAAACAAAGTAAAAATTGTTCCTGGTAAAAAAGTAGTGGCAGGTACTAGTAACTTAGTTATTGCAGATGTGCCCACACCACTTTTTTTACCATTTGCCTACTTCCCTATAACACATGGTCGTGCCTCTGGTATTTTATTTCCAACTTGGGGGCAAAATGATAATCAAGGTTATTTTTTACAAAATGGCGGGTATTACTTTGTTATAAACGATTACTTTGATTTAGCCTTAATAGGCGATATTTACACCAATGGTAGTTGGGGTTTTAGAGCCGAAACTAATTATGCTAAACGCTATAGTTTTACTGGGAATTTAAGTATAAGGTTTGAAAATCTAATTAATAGTCAACGCGGGTTTCCAGATTACAGCAAATCGTCAAACTTTAATATTAGATGGTCGCATAGTCAAGATACACATGCCAGCCCGAACTCACGTTTTTCGGCCTCTGTAAACTTTGGTAGTAGTCAGTTTTTTAGACAATCTTTAAATGAATTGAGTACACCTTTGTTCTTAACAAACACTTTCAATTCTTCTATTTCATATAGTAAAAAGTTTGTAGGGACGCCTTTTAATATGACATCGTCTATAACATTAGCTCAAAACTCAAACACAAAACAAATAGATATGTCGTTTCCGTCACTTCAAGTAAACATGAATCGTATCTATCCTTTTGCACCTAAAAATGGTTCTAAAAAAAATCCATTACACAATATGGGGCTTACCTATAATTTAAGAGCCGATTATAAAATTCGTACCAACGACGAAGATTTTTTTAAAAAAGCGATGTTTAACAATGCGCGTTCTGGTGTTCAGCACAATGCAGCAACAAGTACAAACTTAAAATTATTAAAATATTTTACGGTTTCGCCAAGCGCTAATTACAAAGAAGTTTGGTACTTTAACAGTCTAAACAAGCGGTACGATAACGATTTAAATGCAGTAGCCACAGACACTATTAACGGATTTAATTCTTTTAGAGAATTCAATACTTCGGTTTCTATAAGCACTACTTTTTACGGCACTTATAATTTTAAAAAAGGAAAACGATTACAGGCCATAAGGCACGTTGTACGTCCTTCTGTATCATTTAATTACAGACCCGATTTTAGCTATTATTTAAAAGATTATCAAGCCAGTGCAGACCCAACAGATATTCAAAAGTTCAATCCTTTTCAAAATGGTATTTACGGCGGTCCGTCAAGCGGATTATCAGAAAGTATTGGCATTTCCATAAATAGTACCCTTGAAGCTAAAGTCGCTTCAAAAGACTCATTAGATGCCAAGCCAAAAAAACTTACTATATTAAATAATTTAAACTTTTCTACCAATTACAATATGGCCGCAGATTCTTTAAAATGGAGCCCTGTTTCTCTGACGGCAGGTACACAAATTTTAAAGAAAAAAATGAATATAAATCTCAGTGCCATTTTAGATCCTTATGCCATAGATGCCGATGGTAATAAGTTTAATAAATTTAATATCAACAATGGTGGCGGTCTTTTTAGATTGACAAATGCTAATGTTACTATGAGTTATAATATTTCTAGCGATATGTTTTCAAAAGATAAGGACAAAAAGAAAACAAATAATCAGCAAAGTGGTAACTTCTTTGGACAAGACATAAATAGAACGTCTAAAAGCGATTTTGAAGATGAAGCGGCTGATAGCAAAAATATTGACAAAACAGCCAAATTATATCAAGCCACAATTCCTTGGAAATTCAGCTTGCGTTATTCATTAAATTACAGTAATCGTACAGGCGAAAAACAGATAACCTCTCAATCTGTACAGGTTTCTGGCAATATGGAATTAACACCTAAATTTACTGTAGGTATATCTTCTGGTTACGATTTTAAAAACAAAGGTATAACCTATACACAATTGCGTTTTGCTCGCGATTTAGACAGTTGGAAAGTCTCATTTAATTGGGTACCTCTAGGCAATAGAACAACTTATTATTTTTACATTGGGGTAAAATCGTCTGTGTTTAGCGATTTAAAATGGGACAAACGTAAAGTTCCCGATAGAAGATTCTTTTAAAAATTACATATTATGAAAAAAATTATAACAACTACACAAGCACCTGCTCCTATTGGCCCATATAATCAAGCTGTTTTTAGCAACAACACCCTTTATATATCTGGACAAGTAGCCTTTAATGTTTCTACGCAATCTTTTGAAACAGAAAATATTAAAGACGAAACCACACTTGTAATGGAAAATTTGAAAGCCATACTTTTAGAAGCTAATATGACTTTTGAAAATGTTGTTAAAACAAGTATTTTTATAAAAAATATGGATGATTTTATAAATATCAATACCGTTTACGGTGCTTATTTTAATCCAGAAACTGCTCCTGCAAGAGAAACTGTAGAAGTAGCAAGACTCCCTAAAGATGTCAATGTAGAAATTTCAATGATAGCTATGCTTTAAGAAGGTTTATTTTAATCCTTTCATAAGTAATTCTGCTGTTGCCGGATTTGTAGCGAGGGGCACATCATGAACATCGCATAAGCGCATCAACATAGAAATGTCTGGTTCGTGTGGATGTTTTTCTAATGGATCTCTAAAGAACAGCACCATATCTATTTGACCTTGCGCTACTTCTGCCGCTATTTGAGCATCGCCACCATAAGGTCCCGATAAGTATTTATGGACTTTTAAACCAGCTTTTTCTGCTTTTGTACCCGTAGTGCCAGTAGCTAGCAAATCTATACTCTTATTATTTAAAATAGATTTGTGCTCTTGTAAAAACTGTACCATTTCGGCTTTTTTACCATCGTGAGCTATAATAGCAATTTTCATCTTAAATTACATTTATATGGTTTTTTATAAGTCCTCTTATAGGATGTCTTTCTATAACACCCAAAGTTAAGCTATATTCTTTTAATAAGTCAGAAATTTCTTCTTTTAGAAAACTCGCAATAGACCCTACAAAATGTATTGGTAAATTTTTTGCTTCATCATATTGCAAAATCTGATTTTCTATAAACAAGCGCAATCCTTTTTTTATCATATCTTGATGATAAGGATGTGACTTATAATCTATCATAAAATGACCAAATCTGGCTAAATAAGTATTAGGATTTTCTTTGCGGTAAAGATTTTCTTTGATAAAATCGGCTTCTAAATTAAATTCATTTTCAAACTTTTCGGCAATTTCTTGAGGCATTTTACCGTAGTAATAATCTCTTAGCAATTGTTTGCCAAAGTAATTGCCACTAGCGTCATCCATAACAATATATCCTAAAGACACTATTTTTTGATGAATATTTTCGCCATCAAAATAAGAACAATTTGAGCCTGTACCTAAAATACAAACAACACCGGGCTTTTTATTTGTTGTGGCTAGTATGGCCACTTCTGTGTCTTCGCCAATAGTAATTTGCGCATTAATAAAAATAGATTGCAAAACCTTTTGCAATATCTTTCTTGGCATTTTTGTGCCGCAACCTGCTCCAAAAAATTTAATAGCTGTAATTTTATCTTTAAGTTCTATTAGTTTTTTATTATTCTTTATTCGCTTATTTAATATTTCTTTTGCAAAAACAGCAGGATTTAAACCTTTTGTTCTTTCTGTAAATAATTCTATGCCCTTATCAGATAAAACCAACCAATTGGTTTTGGTTGAACCACTGTCTGCTATTATTATCATTTTTCTGTGAAATTAAAAAACAAATATAAGGAATAGCGCGTATTCTAATTGCCATGAGACGTCCTAATCACTAAATCGTTTTCTTTATTTTTAACTTTTTTATAACTTTTTAATTAACAAGTGTTTAGTATATTTATCGAAATTCTAACTCATAAAATCAAGACAAGTATGGAAACAACAATTCACAAAAAAATTAAAATTGGATTCACATTTATAAGTTTACTGTTTTTCAGTTTTAGTTACGGACAACTAAATCTTCCTAGAGGAAGTCAAATGGCAACAGCAACACAACGTGTTGGTATTTCTGATGTAAGCATAACCTATTCTAGACCTCAAGTAAAAGGACGTGAAATTTGGGGAAAATTAGTACCTTATGGTTTGACTAATTTAGGGTTTGGAACTGCTAAATTAGCGCCTTGGCGTGCTGGAGCTAATGAAAATACTACCATTACTTTTACAGATGATGCAAAAGTTGAAGGTAAAGACATAAAAGCAGGAACTTATGCGCTGTTTATGAATATTAAAAATGAAAATGACGTAAGTATAATCTTTTCAAATAACAGCACTTCTTGGGGGAGTTTCTTTTATGATAAAAATGAGGTTGCTTTAAGTGTAGACGTATCTGCTAAAAAAGCACCTTTTACAGAATTCTTGACTTACACTTTTGTAGATGTAAAACCCACAAGCACTACTGCTACTTTGTTTTGGGGAGATAAAAGAATTGACTTTAATATTTCGTTTGATGTTAGTAATATAGTTTTAAGTGATATAAAAAATAAATTAAAAAATACTGCCGGTTTTTCTAACCAAAGTTGGAACCAAGCTGCCAATTATGCACTTAACAATGGTGGCGATTTAAATGAAGCTTTAAAGTGGATAAATGCTTCCATAAGTGGTCAGTTTTTTAGTCAAAAAAATTATGCTAATTTATTTACAAAATATAGAATTTTAACAAAAATGAATAAACAAGAGGAAGCTTACAAAATTTTAGAGGAAGCTTCATTTTTAGCAAATAAAAGACAACTAAATACTATGGCTTACCAAATGCTAAATACTAAGCAGTATGAATTGGCTTTAAAATTTTTTAAACTCAATGTGAAAAATTTCCCAAAAGACCCTAATAGTTACGATAGCTTAGGCGAAGCCTATAAAACAATAGGAAATAAAAGAAAAGCTATTAAATACCTTAAAAAGTCATTGAGCTTAAATCCTCCTGCCCTCGTAAAAGCAAATTCAGAAAAGCTATTAAAAGAATTAGGTGTTAAAATTTAACTTATTTTAGACCAAAGCGCTACATTCTTTACCATTTCTGAGTATCTTGCTTTTATAAATCTATTTTTTGGCCGATCTAAATTAGGGTCGGCCTTTAATATTTCTATAGCTTTTTGACGTGCTAAACTTAAAATAGAAGCATCTTTAATTATATCGGCAATTTTCAAATTTAAAACTCCACTTTGCTGCGTACCCATTAAATTACCTGGACCCCTTAGTTTCAAATCGACTTCTGCAATTTGAAAACCGTCATTGGTTTGTACCATAGTAGATAATCTGGTTTTAGCTTCAACAGACAATTTGTTACCCGACATTAAAATACAATAACTTTGGGTATTACCTCTTCCTACGCGTCCTCGTAATTGGTGTAATTGCGACAAACCAAATCTTTCGGCACTTTCTATTATCATTACACTGGCGTTAGGGACATTTACACCGACTTCTATAACAGTTGTAGCGACCATTATTTGAGTTTCTCCTTTTAAAAACCGATTCATTTCGAAATCTTTGGCTTCGGTTGGCATTTGTCCATGCATAATACTGACTTGGTATTCTGGTAAAGGGAAATAACGCACTATACTCTCGTAACCATCCATTAAATCTTTGTAATCCATTTTTTCTGATTCTTTTATCAATGGATACACAATATATACTTGATGTCCTTTTGTTATTTCTTCTTTTATAAATCTTAAAACTTTTAGCCTGTTACTATCGAACCTATGTGCTGTTTTTACTGACTTTCTACCTGGCGGTAATTCATCAATAACAGAAATATCTAAATCGCCATAGATACTCATCGCCAAAGTTCTTGGAATGGGTGTTGCTGTCATAACTAAAATATGAGGCGGTATTTTATTTTTAAGCCACATTTTAGCACGTTGTGCTACACCAAAGCGGTGTTGTTCATCTATTATGGCTAAACCCAAATTATTAAAAATAACTTTATTTTCTAAAACAGCATGAGTCCCAATAAGAATATTTAGCTCTCCCGATTCTAAATCTTTAAATATTTTGTTGCGTACTTTAATTTTTGTAGAACCTGTTAACAATGTAACTGTTACAGGCAACTCAATGAGTAATTTTTTAACGGCATTAAAA
>CAZGZH010000070.1:0-6798 GCA_964529645.1 uncultured Flavobacteriaceae bacterium | reverse complement strand
GAAGGCACAATCGATTCTGAATTATTTGGTCACGAAAAAGGGGCTTTTACAGGGGCTACGCAAACCCGCAAAGGTTATTTTGAAGTAGCCGATGGTGGCACTATCTTTTTAGATGAAGTAGGCGAACTGCCTTTAACCACTCAAGTCCGTTTATTAAGGGTATTAGAAAATGGTGAGTTTATAAAAGTGGGCTCTTCTAAAGTGCAAAAAACAGATGTAAGAATTGTGGCTGCCTCAAATATCAATATGACAGAGGCCATCCATAAAAGCAGGTTTAGAGAAGACTTGTATTATCGCTTGAGCACTATTGAAATTCCGCTACCACCCTTGCGAGATCGCAAAAACGATATTCATTTACTCTTTAGGAAATTTGCTTCAGATTTTGCACAAAAATACCGTATGCCAACGCTTAGGTTAGAGCCAGATGCTGTGTTACTTTTAGAGAGTTATAATTGGCCAGGAAACATCAGACAGTTACGCAATATTGCAGAACAACTATCTGTTATTGAACAAAATAGAAGTGTTAACGCCAGTCTTTTAAAACAATATCTACCCAATCAAAATAATTTACCTGCTATTGTTGGTGGAAAAGTTAAAGATGGCGATTTTGCCAATGAGCGCGAAATTCTCTATAAAGTTTTATTCGATATGCGTCAAGATATAAACGATCTTAAAAAATTGACATCGAGTTTAATTAACAACGGTGTTAGCAGTAGCGATATTGACGACAATAAACACCTTATCAATAAATTGTATAGCGCTTCAAAAGCTGAACAAGAATTTGATAACTCTGTTGAGATAATTCCAGCGACAGAAAACGAGTCGTATTCTCAAACACATCACTTTAACGACGCCGAGACTATTGAGCCTGCCCAATCTTTACAAGACCGCGAAATAGAAATGATAAAAGACGCACTTGAGCGCAATAGTGGAAAGCGCAAATTGGCAGCACAAGAGCTGGGTATTTCTGAACGCACACTTTACAGAAAAATTAAACAATTTGATTTATAAAGAAAAAATTAAAAACAGTCAAATTGACCCCTTGAGGGGACTTTAGGGGTGTTTTTGAATTCAAAATTCAGAATTATTAATATCTTTGAAATCTTATAAAAGTAAAAGCGTTAAAACATGCCTCAAAAAATAAAGCACTTTTTAAATATAACAATTATTGTCGTTTTAATTTTAATTACAACTCAAAGTTGTGGCGTGTATTCTTTTACAGGCGGCAGCACTGGCGATGCTAAAACTATTCAGATAGATTATTTTCCTAATAATGCCCAACTGGTAGAACCCAGATTGAGTCAGGAATTCACTTTAGCTTTACAAGATTTATTTTTAAGACAAACCAATTTAAATTTGGTGAATAGCAATGGCGATTTACAATTTGAAGGCGAAATCACCCAATATCGCATAGAACCTATGACCGCTACGGCGCAACAAACTGCCGCTCAAAACAGATTGACTATTGCTGTAAAGGTCCGTTTTTTTAACAAGTTAAAAGAAGAAGATAATTTTGAGCAAAACTTTAGTTTTTACTACGATTTTGATGCAAATGCACAATTGACAGGCACCATTGTTGACGATGCTTTTAAAGTTATTTTCGATCGTATAACTCAAGATATTTTTAACGCTTCTGTTGCCAAATGGTAAATGTATGACAACTGTAGATTTTAATAATATTTTAAGTCAGCCCGATGCTATTAACACCGCGTTGACCAACAAAATTGAAGACGTCATAGAAGCGTATCCTTATTTTCAAACAGCCCGTATATTACATTTAAAAGGACTTCAAAAACAAGGTAGTTTTAAATTTAATGCCGCTCTAAAAAAAACGGCGGCTTATGTTACAGACCGTACCGTTTTATTCGATTTTATTGTTTCTGAAAAATCTAATGAAAATTCACCATCAGCGCAAAGCACATTAGGAAGTATTACAAAACTGCATAAAGATATTAGTCAACCTCAAAAGGAATCGCTACAAATTGTCAAAGAAACTTTAAATATTGGCAAACCTATAGCCTTTAAAAAAGAAGAAAAACACTCTTTTGACGAATGGTTGCAATTAGAAAGTTTACAGCCCATAAAACGCAATACACCTCAAAAAGATTTCGATTTAATTGATGCATTTATAAAATCAAATCCAAAAATTAAACCCGTAAAGAGTGCTGTAAAAAATGAAAAAATAACCGAAAGTGTTCAAGAAAATCTGGCATTAATGACGGAAACTTTAGCAAGAGTATACTTAGAACAAAAAAAATACGAAAAAGCACTACAAGCATATAAGATATTAAGTTTGAAATATCCAGAAAAAAGTAGTTTCTTTGCAGACCGAATTAAAGCAATAAAATTTTTACAAAAAAATAATAAATTCACATCATGACTTACACATTTTTCTTAGTCTTAATAATAATTGTAGCGGCTTTGCTTATTTTAGTAATAATGGTTCAAAACCCAAAAGGAGGCGGGTTATCGTCTTCATTTGGTGGTGGTGGTACGCAAGCTATGGGTGGCGTTCAAAATACAACCAACTTTTTAGATAAAAGTACCTGGTATTTGTTTGCCATTTTATTAGGACTTATCCTACTGTCTAACTTTGCTATTATTAAAAAAGGTAGCAACGCCAATTCTCAAGTACAACAAAAATTAGAAGACACACAATTACCTGTACAAGAAGATAAAAAGTTAGCAGATCCAATTAGCACAACACCCGCTAAAACGACACCTGTAAAAAAGGATAATAAATAAAAATACCCTTTTAAAAATATTAAAAATGCCAATGTGAAATGACACGTTGGCATTTTTTATTTGATATTGGCAGAGAATTCGCTTTGGCATAATTTCTGACTAACTAGAGTAGCAATTAACTTAAAAATTTTTATATAAAATGAGTAAATTAAACATCAAACCATTAGCAGATCGTGTTTTAGTTGAACCGCAAGCTGCCGAAACAAAAACAGCTTCTGGTATCATTATACCAGATTCTGCCAAAGAAAAACCTCAACAAGGAAAAGTTGTAGCCGTTGGAAATGGCACAAAAGACGCCCCTTTAACAGTTAAAGTTGGCGACACCGTTCTTTACGGAAAATATGCAGGTACCGAATTAAAATTAGAAGGTAACGATTATCTAATAATGAAAGAGAGCGATATTTTCGCCATTCTTTAATTCCTGAAAATAATAATCCAAATTTTTAAATAAAATAAATTATGGCAAAAGAAATAAAATTTGATATTGATGCTCGCGACGGTATAAAACGTGGTGTAGATGCATTAGCAAACGCAGTAAAAGTAACACTCGGTCCAAAAGGCCGCAATGTCATTATTGGCAAAGCCTTTGGGGGACCTCAAATTACTAAAGATGGTGTAACTGTAGCCAAAGAAATTGAATTAGAAGATGCACTAGAAAATATGGGTGCTCAAATGGTAAAAGAAGTCGCTTCTAAAACCAACGATTTGGCTGGTGATGGCACAACTACCGCAACTGTTTTAGCACAAGCTATTGTAAAAGAAGGTTTGAAAAATGTGGCTGCTGGCGCCAATCCTTTAGATTTAAAACGTGGCATTGACAAAGCTGTTACAGCTGTTGTTACAGACTTAAAAGTACAATCTCAAGAAGTCGGTAACAAATCAGACAAAATTAAACAAGTAGCTTCTATCTCGGCAAATAACGACGATTCTGTAGGCGATTTAATTGCTCAAGCCTTTGCTAAAGTTGGTAAAGAAGGTGTTATTACTGTAGAAGAAGCTAAAGGTATGGAAACTTATGTTGACATTGTAGAAGGTATGCAATTTGATCGTGGTTATTTATCACCTTATTTTGTAACCGATTCAGAAAAAATGATTACAGATTTAGAAACGCCTTATATTTTATTGTACGATAAAAAAATATCTACAATGAAAGATCTTCTTCCTGTTCTTGAACCCGTTGCACAAACAGGAAAGCCTCTTTTAATTATTGCAGAAGATATTGATGGCGAAGCTTTGGCTACTTTGGTAGTTAACAAGTTACGTGGTGCCTTAAAAATTGCGGCTGTTAAAGCTCCAGGTTTTGGCGATCGTAGAAAAGCTATGTTAGAAGATATTGCTATTTTAACAGGTGGTACCGTTATTTCTGAAGAACGTGGTTTTACTTTAGAAACTACTACTATTGAAATGTTAGGTACTGCCGAACGTGTTACAATAGATAAAGACAATACAACTGTTGTTAATGGCGCAGGAAAATCTGAAGACATTAAAGCACGTGTAGGACAAATTAAATCTCAAATAGAAACAACAACTTCAGATTACGACAAGGAAAAACTGCAAGAACGTTTGGCTAAATTAGCCGGCGGTGTGGCTGTTTTATATGTAGGGGCTCCTAGCGAAATTGAAATGAAAGAGAAAAAAGACCGTGTAGATGACGCTTTACACGCAACACGTGCCGCTATTGAAGAAGGTATTGTTGCTGGTGGTGGTGTGGCTTTATTGAGAACTGCAGTTTCTCTTGATGCTGTTGCTACAGAAAATAACGACGAAGCTACAGGTGTAAAAATATTAAAACGTGCTGTTGAAGAACCTTTACGTCAAATTGTAGAAAATGCTGGTGCCGAAGGTTCTGTTGTGGTTTCTAAAGTTCTTGAAGGTAAAAAAGATTTTGGCTTCAATGCTAAAACCGACGCATATGTTAATATGTTTAAAGCGGGTATTATAGATCCTACCAAAGTAACCAGAATAGCCTTAGAAAATGCGGCTTCTGTTGCGGGTATGATACTTACAACCGAATGTGCTTTAGTAGATATTAAAGAAGATGTGCCTGCCGGAGCCGGTATGCCACCTATGGGTGGTGGCGGTATGCCCGGTATGATGTAATATTTTAAGTGCCCTTCGACTCCGCTCAGGGTGACACTTAAAAGAATGACAATAAATAAAAATCCGCTGAGAAATTTCTCAGCGGATTTTTTAATGTGGTAATATTTTTATTTTAAAACCTATCGCAATACTTCTACATACGAAACTAAAATTGACGATTTTTTAATTGGTCATCCTTTTTTTAATTATTTCTAAAATAGATAAAGCTATTCCAATACCTATCAAAATATAACCAATAGTGCGATTGTTAGCAAAAACAATTCCTGATACAATAAAGGCACTAGCAAAGAAACCAATAATGCTAAACTTTTTCTTTTGAGGTTCTTTCCCTTTTATAACAAAAACCAGTAAGACAATTAAGGCTATAGCTATCACAGTCATCAATATATCTATGCGAGTTGTAGACATTTCTATATTATTTTATAATACGCTTTGTACTACCACAGGTTAGCATTTTACTGCCAAAATAGGGGTTTTTAATATTGACATCGGTACTGAGCCAAAAGCCGCCTTTAAAATCGTCTGCCATAGGGCAAAATTGCACCATAACTTTTTGGTTGACACCAAAAGCCTCAACCAAATGAATCATACTGCTAGAAATATCTAAAAATATTTGGCGTTGTTGGGCAAGTGTTTCACTTTTTATCAACTTATTTAATTGTGTGGTTAACAATGGTTTTTCTTTCATCCAAACTTTATGGGATGCGGGTTTTTTAAGCAAACCCATGTCGCCTTTATCTAGCGCTGTTAAAGTAGCTTTGGCGGCGGTAATAGAAGTGACAGAATCTGAAGCGACCAAGGCGTTTTTTAAACCATTATAAGCTGTAAATATATCTGTAATTTGTTCTTTAAAAGTTGAATCTACACCTTCAATTATAGGGGCCACTTCTACAATAGCTTCCACCTTTGGTGTGGCCTCTTTTACTTTTGGGGGTTCTTGTTTGTTTTGGCAGCTCATAAAAAGGAGCATTAAAAACAACACGGAAAATAGGACACTTTTTTTCATACCATTAAATTTTTAATCAAAAATAAGCTTTAAGATTAAAAAATCTAAAATTAGGTGGTAAAAAGTTTATTATAAATATGTTAAAATTTTTATTGATTATTAATTAATTATGGTCTAACTTCGCTTATCGGACGATATAGCTGATTAAAACCAATCCATATCTTTTCCATTAACATACATTTAAACGCAACTATTTCGACATTTACTCAGCTAAAAAGAAAAATGAATATGAAAAAAATTATAACTTTAATTCTAATTGGAATTTTGGCATCTAGTTGTTCCAAAGATGACAATTCAATAAATACACAACTGACTGGAAGCTGGAATTGGGTGGAATCTTCTGGTGGAATCTCATATCACACCGAAACGCCTGAATCAACTGGAAAAACCGTGAATTTAAAAATAACTGACAATTCCATAGAAAGATATGTTAATGGAAATTTAGATTATGAATCTAATTATACAATTGAACTTGTAAACGATAACGGACAACAACTTCAAGTAATTACTTTTGATAATCAAATAATTCCACTTTTAATCATCGACTTAACTAAAAGCACTTTAAAACTCCGTGAATATAATGTTAGTGATGGTTTTGATATCACATACACTCGGAATTAAAAAACGTATGCTAACAAAAAATATAGTGCATTTGGCAGATAGTACTAAAAATGAAAATAATATCAATAAAGAAACAGAGTAGTAAATTGAAAATTTAGAGCGTTGAAATGCCAAACGCACCATATTTAAACCGATAAGCGAAACGCCCTAACTACCCCTCTACCAATTCTTCTGTACTGATACAATCAAAGGCTTTTTTGTGTTTGTATTTTCTAATAATTAGGCGGTTGCCTTTGTCGTAAGTAAAATAACTCGATGCCCAACTGAGTCCTACTAATCATTCCCCCATTTATAGGGCAGATATTTGTTTAAATTAAGTTCTGATT
>CAZGZH010000069.1:0-6802 GCA_964529645.1 uncultured Flavobacteriaceae bacterium | reverse complement strand
AGTTTAATCGCTCTTGTTTGATTAAATTGTCATACATCTTTAGTTCTAGTGCGTCGCCTGTCATTTTAATTTCTCATTTATATATTCTTTAATAATTTGTAATTCTTTTTTATTACAAAAGTCTAATTTATTTAATATTTCATAAAAGTTTTTATATTGTTTATTTTCTTGTTTCATTTTAATTTAACCCCATCCCAAACCCAAATCCTTTCGTTTAACTGAATTCCTGAAGTATCATAAATTTGTTTTGAACCTACTCCATATTCTTCTGTTAAAGTATTTTTTATATGTTTATCTCCTACTGCTCTAACATTATTCTCTTTACAATAAGTATAATATTCTTGTCTTAAAACTGCTTTTACTATTGTAGAATCCCAACTAGTCTCAATTTTATCTAAACAAAATGCTCTAAAACTATCACTTTGCCTAATCCATTTATTTTTGATTTGTTCAAAAGTTCCTGATTGAGAAAATTTGTTTTGAGTTGTTAATCTTTTCATTCCTTGTAATGCAAAATTTAAAAAACCTTGTAATTCTTCTTGATTAAATAATTGATCTTTTATTTTTGGATCAGCAATTTTAAATTTAATTTGTTCTCCAGGAACTTTTTTATCAAATTCTTCTTTTGTTACAAAAGTATAGGGGAATTCAAAATATAACCATCTATCCCAAAAACCCCTTGAATTATCATAAACTAATGGTAATTCATTACAGGCAAAAAAAAACTTAGCATAATTGATAAAATATATTGGCATCATAAACTTTCTAGGAGCTGTTAATAAATCTCCACCTGTAGCTGTTTTGAATTTTCCTGTATGATTTAAACTAGTTTTATTTAAATCTCCACCTATATTTGCTAATTTTCCGTGAAGTTCAGATAATGCAAACTGATCTCTCTCTAATTGTTCTAGAGCAATAGCTGTACAATTTTTCACACCTAATAATCTATTAATTAAATCTAAAGTTACACCTTTTCCATTCCTACCACTACCAACCATCATAACAGCTTTTTGATAGGTATATTTTTTTATTAAACAGTTTCCTACTGCTTCTTGAAATAAATCTATATCTAATTCATCTTTTAATACATCTTTTAAATGTTTTATTATGGTTGGGCATTTAGAGTTTTTATTATAAGCAATGTCTAATTTAGTAAAAAAAATCTTGTTTGGACTAAATTCTTCTAATTGTAAAGTTTTTAAATTCAAAATACCATTAGCAACAGGTAAATCAAAAGGGTATTCGTTTCTGAAAAAATCTTTAGAACTTATATAAGTATCAGCAGTTATTTTACTTATTACTTTTTTAGTTATTGTATCATTAAAACCTCTACCTAATATAATTCTTAATTCTTCTCTAGCTAAACTCTGACCTATTGGCAAATAAATCCCTTTTGAATACCCCCAAATTTCTTGTTTCTCATCTTGTTGTAATGTTTTAAAAAAAAATTTATTAATTAAATATGAAACTAAGATTTCTTCAGCTTCGCCGTGACTTTCTAATTTAGTTTCTTTATTAGTATCACACAATAACTCTAAAACTTTATATTTAATATTTTCTTTATTTACAGGTTCAAATTTTTGTTTTTCAATAAAATTTAGAGCTTTATTATAAGTATATTCTCTATATTTATCTTGTGCTTTTTTCCATTTTTCAAACGCTTCCATATGTTGATATACTTGTTCTTTTGTTTTACCTCGTCCTATTAAACTGCAAATAGTCCGGTATTCTGTTGCACTTCTACTGACATCAGTTTCAGTAGATTCTTTAGTAGTAATAGTTTTTTCTAATTTAACTGTCACACCATTTTTCTGATTTAAATTAAAAAAAGTTAAAAGTTGTTGCTTTTTAATAGTGGTAAGTTCCTTAGGATTATAAATTTCATATTTTTTTTGAGTATCAGGATGTATTGATCCTGCTATTACTACTTGTCCACCTAAAGCTTTAATATCTATGTGAGATTTATTAAAATCTACACAGGTTGTTTTTACAATCTCATCAGAAATATAATATAAATGATACCCTTGTTTGCCTGTTTTTACAATAAAGGTTTCAGGTAAACTTTTTAAAATTAATTTTAAAGTGTCTTCTGCATTCCCATCTATATCAACAACTACTAAATTACCTCTACCACATAAAATCCCTAAATTATTATTATGTATTGAAACTTTTGGATCATTATATTTAAAATTGTTTTTTTTTTGCCATTTAGAATCAATAGGTATTTTTCCATTTAATCTAACAAATCTAAAATTTTCTTTATGTAATTGTTTAGGAATTTCAATTGTCATTTTCATTCCTCACAAAAAGTTTTAAAGTTTCACTATATTTTAATTCTTTAAATTCTATTAAACTTAATAAAATTTTATTAGTTTGTGAATAATTTAATCCAAATTTTTGTTGGATTTCATAATTTGTGAAAGATTTTTTAGGATTATCTAGCACAAATTGTCTGACTTTTTCAAAGTTTTGCTGTTTTGATTTTTCAACCATAATATAATTATTATTTTTTTTCTTTATAAACCTTTGCTAAAAGTCTTCTAAAACTTACCTAATGTCTTATGTTTAACAGGGAGATGGTATATTTTGGGTCTATATACTCTATTTTTACAATTTTTCTATTAATTAGAATACCCTAAGCATCCTGTTAAACCTAAGATAATCTATTATTATTTATGTTTAATTAATAATAAAAAAGAGATATATAAATCTATTTCCGATACATTTATAAACATTTAATATTTTATATTTATTAGGTACAAAGTCTGTGCCTTACAATTCAAGAAAAATGACAAGATTGGAACAGATAGAATTTGAATCAGAAGAGAAATTTATGACTGCAATTAAAAAGATTATTGCAGGAGAAGAAGCATTTAGAACTTACAAGAAAGATGGAGTTGTTAAAAAAATTAAGATTATTGGAAATCATAGATTATATATTGGTAATAATATTAGTTTAGGGATTAACAAAGCTGACACAGGAAAGATTTATGTTAGTTCACAATACTTTAGTGTTGACGATAGGTTTGCGATTGCAAACAAAGATAAAGATAAAGTATAAATACAAACATTAATAAATAATAAAATTATTATTATTTTATGAGAAAAAATATATTATTAATTTTGTTATCAATTATTATTCTTTTTAGTGGTTGTTCACAAACATTAATCAATACTAACCCTTTAAACAATGATAGCACTGCAATTAATGTAGACATTACAAACCCTTTAGATGTAGATGGTGGTTTAATAGTAATCCAATTAGATCATAAAGTTATTCACGATGGTTTAAGTTTCCATTTTTCTAATTCTACGACTTTATTGGCAGGACAAAAAGAAACAGTTTATTTCAAAACAAATAATTTAAGTATGCATTTGCTTGGTTATGAATTATTTAGTTCGGCAAGTCCAATGACACTAAACATATATGAAAATGTAACTATTATATCCAATGGTTCATCTTTTAGTCCTATTAATAGAAATAGATTAGTTAATACAACTTCAACTGTAGACACTTATTTAAATCCAACATATAATTTAACAAATGCTATAAGGCTTGATACTCATAGATTATTAGGCAGTAAAACAGATACTGGTTCAACTCAAAGCGATTTAGAACAGTGGTTATTTTTACCTAATACAAATTATATAATTGAATTCGTTAATGATAATGGAAACAATCAAGATATTAATTATCAATTAATATGGTTTGAAGAAACTTTTTTACACAATTAATATAGATTTATAGCTTATAATTAGAACTTATTAGAAACTTTTTAATATTTTATCACTATTTGTATATAAAATTAAATAAAGTTGTTTAAAATTGATTTAAGCTAGTTTTATGTTTTTAAGTTAATTAAGAATTATTTAGATAAAATTAGTCTTTTTGTGTTTAAAGTTAAGAGACCAAACCGAACTAAATAATATTATAATATTTATATTATATAAATGTTTGTGTTTTTAACCTAAAATCAAACCATAAACTAAACCAATCACAATAATTATAAAAGGAAACATTAATAGAAATGATATAATATAATGTTTTATCTTAATGATTTTAATATTTTTTAATTGTTCAATCCCTTTTAATATTAAATAAATCCAAAATATTAAAACAATTATTGTTGTTATCATTAAATCTAATTCATTTTGATTAACTATATTTATATTTCTTATTAAATCCATTACATCAATAAATAATTCAATAACATAAATAAATATTAAAAATCTACTCAAATTAATTATTATATTAAAATATTTTTGTTTATTCATATGAATTATTAAGTTTTATATTATATAAATGTTTGTAATTTTAACATAAATTTATAAATAATAGAAATAATAATAATATTATAATGAGCCATAGAAGAAAAACTAGAACTATTGTTACTAAAACAGGAAGAAGATTTAAAGTAACTTCATCTTTTAAATTAACACCAGGAAGTGGCGCAAGATTTGTATCTAATGGTTCGTCCTCAAGAAGTTCAAGAGGTGGTGGAAGTCGTATTTCTGTAGTATCTAATGCTCCCGAAGATAAAGGTTTAAGATTTGCGGGAATTAAGATAGAAACTTCTAAACAATTTAAAACAAGGACACGTAGGCGTAGGAGTTCAGGGGGTGGTGGTTTAGGTAGACTAAAACCAACAATAAGGGCTGATACAATTTCAATAGGTGGTACAGTTATTACAGGGTTTACTAATATTAAAACTGGGGAATTTAGTCCAAGTGGTAAAGAAGCAAGTAATGTAGCCAATTTTAGAGCCGTTCAGAGAAGTTTTGGGACAAGTAACACTTCTAAGATTAGACAAATAGCACAACAAAAGAACGTTAAAGTTCAATTAGATAAATTAAAAGCACAACAAAGAGCAAAAGAAATAGCACAAACCAAACAACAAATAAGTTCAGCTCAACAAAGAGCTAAATTACAAAAACAAGTTAACGTTTTAATTAATTCTAAACAAAGATTAACATTCAGAGATTTAAATAAGAAATTTGGAAATGATATTGCTAATCAGATACTTGCTATTAGAGAGGGAAGAACTAAAGCTAAAGTAATCAAATTTGGTAGACCTAAACCTAAAAAAGAGATAAAATCAAAACAATCATTGATAAAAGTTCCATTTGTTCCAATTTCTGCAAGACAACAATTACAACAACAACAAACAACTAATACAAAAATTAAAAATTTAATAACAAAAATAAGAAACAAAAAAGTTCCAATATCAACAAGAAGAAAAATTTTAAATCAAATTGGATTAAAATTAGATAAAAATGCTAGAGGTCTAAACAATGTTGCAGAGGATTTATCTAATCAGCTTTTTAAAATAAGAAGGATACCTATAGAAAAAAGAACTGCTAAACAAGAGTTTTTAATTCAAGGATTGGGTATAAGTTCAACAGGGATTAGAGTATTTAACAAAATACCTAAAATTGCTTTAAATTTTATTGATTCAATTATAACTCCTGAAGAAACATTAGGATCTATTTTATCAATATTCACAGATCCTAAAGTTAGAGAACAAATAAGTTTAGCAGGAGCAAAATTTGGGGCTAAAATCCAAAGGGGAGACCCTGAAGCATTAGCAACATACATTAGTGAGTTACTTGTTCAGTTAGGTTTATTAGGTAAAATATCTAAAATAAAAAAGCTTAGGAAACTTTTACCTAAATTTGTTAAATTAAAAGATGGTGAATTTCAAATAAGAAAAGTACCCAAAGAAAAATTTAAAGTAAAAGGAAAAGAAAGATTTTTAAAAGAAAGAATAGAAAAACCATCATTCAAAAAACCTTTTAAATCAGTAATAGATTTTCTAAAAGGGAAAAAGCCAGGACAATTTAGAAAATTTACTAAAAATCCTGGTTTAATTTTAAAAACTTCTACAGTTCAAAGTGGTAAAACTCCATTATCTAAACAAGTTCTATTAGCAGGTAAAGAAATAACGGCGGTTAATGCTGGAAAAAACCAAATAACAAATTTTTTAAAAAGAAAAGTTATTATAAGAAAACCTATTCCTGGAGAAGATAAATTTCCTTTACATATTAAAAAAATGTTAAACAAGTTTGATAATGGAAATAATTTAAACGAAAAAGAATTTGTAAAAGTAAATCTATGGTTACAAAAAAATGTTGCTTCAAATATAACTTTATTAGAAAGAAGTTTATATGCTGACCCTAAATCATCAATTAGACTTAGTAGATTACAAATTGATACAGGTAGAGATGCAACTTTGAAAGATATTTTAAAAGGTAATTTTAAATTATTTAATTTAGATAAACCTCAAGTTTTAATATTTGAAAATGCTAAAGTAGCAAAATTTCCTAAAAGATTAAAAGATATTGAAAGAAAATTAAAAAAAGATATAAAATTAAATTTAAAAGAAACATTTAGATTAATTTCTTGGCAGGTAAAAACTGGTTCAGGTAAATTTAAACCAATAGGTAGCACAATTTATAAAGGTGGTATAGAATTAGAAGTAACTTTAGCTCCTGGTGAATTTGTAAAAAGAATAAAAAAAATAGGTTTTACAATTATAAAAGGGAAAAAAGTCAATTTTGTAAGTGCTGAGATATGGAAACCCCCTAAAAATATACTTAAAAGAATAAAAAAAGCTAATAAAGGAGAAATAACTGAAGAAGAATTATTAAAATTAGAAAAAGAATTATCAAAAAAATTAGGGACAGATATTATAATTGATAGTCCTATAAAAAGAAAAATAACAAGAAGAATAAATAATAATAGACCAGTTTTAAGATTTAGATTAAAAGGAATAAAAGTTTTAAGAAAAACTGAAATAAGAAA
>CAZGZH010000068.1:0-6807 GCA_964529645.1 uncultured Flavobacteriaceae bacterium | reverse complement strand
AATATAAAAATATTTAAATATATGTATATATATTGTTAAATAAATATGAAAATTATCAATAATTAACTTACGAGATTAAAAAAATGTTAAAAAAATGTTAAAAAAATGTTAAAATAATTTTGATATTACAATTTAAAATTAAATATTTGCGCGAATTTAAATGAATCAATCAATTATGAAAAAAGAAAGAAATTTCTCAAAAATTATTTTAGTGATGCTATTTATGCTTCCTTTAGGCATTTTAGCACAGACCGTTAAAGGAACAGTAGTTGATCCAAAAGGGGTCACAATTCCATTCGCTTCAGTTATTGAACGCGGAACACAAAATGGAACTACAACAGATGATAATGGTAATTTTACCATTAATGTAGCTAAATTTCCAGCTACTTTAATTATTTCTTCAATTGGATATGCAACCAAAGCAGTTGTTACAAATGGAGAGGATGTTAAGGTTGTATTAAAAGAAGAGAATGTAGGTTTAGACGAAGTTGTTATTACAGGTAACCGCGCAAAACCACGTACAATTCTTGATTCTCCAGTGCCAATTGACAATATTAGTACAAAAGAATTAACGTCTAGTGGTAAAGCTACTATCGAAAGAATGTTAACTTTTAAAGTACCTTCTTTTAACTCTCAAAACCAAGCTATTTCTGATGCAACTGCGCATTACGATCCAGCCGATTTAAGAGGTTTAGGCCCTTCAAGAACTTTGGTTTTAGTAAATGGAAAACGTAAAAATCAATCAGCTCAAGTATATCTTAATAGAACGCCAGGAAAAGGTGAAGTGGGTACAGATTTAAAAAGTATTCCAACAGCAGCTATAGATCACGTTGAAGTTTTAAGAGACGGTGCTGCCGCACAATATGGTTCTGATGCCATTGCTGGTGTTATAAATATGGTTCTTAAAAAAGATGTAGCCTATTCTACTTTTAACACAAGCACTGGTATAACTTCTCAAGGAGATGGATTTAATTATGCTTCAGACTTTAATACTGGTTTAACTTTTGGCGAAGGCGGTTATGTAAATATTACTTTAGGTTATTACAATCAAAAATTGACAAACAGAGCAGGTTCTCCTGGCGCAGCAGATTTACCGGGATCACCAAGACCTAACGAAACAGCATTTGTAACAGAAAATCCAACTATTGGAATGCACGTGGGTCAACCCGATATGGAAAAACAAGATTTATTTGTAAATATGTCACATCCTGTTGGAGAACATTCTGAATTTTATTCATTTGGTGGTTATACTAAAAGAACAGGTCGTTCTTTTGCTTATTACCGTGCACCTTATTGGAGAAGAGATGTTGCAGATGCTGATTTTATTACACGTTCAGAAGATTTTATTGGTTATCAGCCAACATTTGAAACTTTAATAAAAGATCATATCAATGCAGTAGGTCTTAAATTTGAACTTGGCAGTTCATGGAAAGGTGATGCCAGTGTAACTTATGGCGCCAATAGTGTATTTTATACTGTAAATAATTCAGTAAATAGAGATTATTTACAGGATCATGGCACTTCACCTAGAACTTTCCACCCTGGAGGTTATAGATTACAAAATGTAATACTTAACTTAGATTTATCAGGTCAATTATCTGATAATGTTTCTGCTGCTTTTGGTTTAGAACGCAAAAATGAATATTTTAATGCTTACGAAGGAAACCCTCTTTCTTATTACAAAGGTGGTTCAGATTCATTTGCAGGTATCAAACCAGCTGAAGCAGGCGCATGGACAAGAAATAACTTTGCAACTTATGCTCAATTAGACTTTGATACCTCTGATGCTTTATTGTTAGGTGTTGCAGGGCGTTACGAAAATTATTCAGATTTTGGATCTAACTTTTCTTGGAAAGTTAACGGGCGTTATAAATTAGGTGATAAAGGAGCCATAAGAGGATCTTATAGTACTGGATTTAGAGCCCCAACTTTACACCAACGTTATTTAACTAATAGTCAATATATAATTGTAGCTGGTTCTAGTGAACCCTTATTACAAGGAACTTTGGCTAATGATAACGCTGCTGTAAAAGCCTTAGGTGTACCCAGTTTATTTGCTGAAACTTCTAAAAATATTGGTTTAGGATTGACTTATAAATTTAGCCATAACGTCTATGCTTCATTTGATTTCTATCAAATTAAAGTAGCTAACCGTGTGCTGTTTTCATCACAAATTGGTTCTTTAGACGGCACACTAGATGGTTCTGATGCAGTAGAGCAAATATTAATTGACAATAATGTTGTTGCTGTACAATTCTTTATCAATGCTGGTAATACAAAAACTACTGGAGCAGATGTCGTTTTAAATTACAAAAACAACAGTGGTTTTAGTGCAATTGTAGCGGCAAACTTTAACACAACTACATTAGATGCTATTACAACTCCAGCTGCACTTGCTGCTGGTGGTTATAATATTTTTGACAGACAAGAAAAAGGTCTCATTACCAATTCAAGACCAAAATCTAAAATAATTTTTGGATTGAATCAAAAAGTGAATAAATGGGAATTAGGTTTAACTAATACTGTTTTTGGTGAAGTAATTATTACACACCCAGAAAGTGGCGGAACTGATCAACCATTAGGTTCTAAAATGGTAACAGATTTAAGCTTTAAATATAGCTTTACTGATAAATTATCAATGAATGCTGTTATAAACAATATGTTTGATGTTTATCCAGATGTAACAAAAACATCTACTCATACATCTCAAGCAGGTAGTAGATTTGTTTACTCATCAGAAGTTCAACAATTAGGACAATTAGGCGCCAACTTTAGTATTGGATTAAATTACCAATTCTAATATTTAATTGAATATAATTTTAAAAAATGCCACTGTTTTTTAAAATAAAAAATCCCGAGTCTTTAGGCTCGGGATTTTTGATTATTACAATAACTATAATTTTAATATTGTTCTTTTTTGTTTGGAAAATCAATGGCTTTTACATCTTTAATATACTGTTTAAAAGCATTAGACATTTCGTCGTATAAATTGGCATAAAGTCTTAAAAAGCGGGGTTGAAATTCTACCGTCATACCCAACATGTCATGCGTTACTAATACTTGTCCGTCAACACCATTACCAGCGCCAATGCCAATTATGGGAATACGCACACTTTTAGCCACTTCTTCGGCTAATTTAGCAGGGACTTTTTCTAAAACTATAGCAAAACAACCTAATTTTTCGAGTAATAAAGCATCTTCTTTTAATTTTTCAGCTTCGGCTTCTTGCTTGGCGCGGACAGTATAAGTCCCAAATTTATAAATAGATTGTGGTGTGAGACCCAAATGTCCCATAACGGGGATGCCTGCCGATAAAATACGGGTAACCGACTCGCTTATTTCACTACCCCCTTCTAATTTAACAGCATGTGCTCCAGCTTCTTTCATAATTCTGATGGAAGAATCTAAAGCGCTTTTAGAGTTGCCTTGATAGGTGCCAAAAGGTAAATCAACTACCACTAAACAGTGTTTTATGCCACGAATAACAGACGCCGCATGATAAATCATTTGGTCTAATGTAATGGGTAGAGTCGTTTCGTGACCTGCCATAACATTAGAAGCAGAATCGCCTACCAAAATAATATCTATACCCGAATTGTCAACAATTTTGGCCATAGTATAATCGTACGACGTTAACATGGCTATTTTTTCGTTGTTGGCTTTCATTTCCATCAACGATTTAATGGTAATGCGCTTGTATTGTTTTTTTGTTGATGACATTGTTTATGTGTTTAAAGCGTAAAAGTAGTTATTTATAATTATTAGTGAAACGCTATTCTAAAAATTATGCAACTACCGCATTAAAAAGGGTATTTAAAACTGGCGAAATCGCTAGAAGCTCTTAAAAATGGAGGGGGTAATTGTATTTTTTAAAATAATTTTAAATTTTAAAAGACATATTTACAGGTGGTTAAATGTATTTTAAAGGTAAATTTAACTAGGACATGAAAAATACCTATTTCCGCTATTGATTCGTATTGTTATTTATATAACATTTGTCCAATTAAAAAGATAAAAGCCTCTGTTGTTTGGGTAAAAAGAAAATTAGAATTTCGAAATAATGTTTAACTTTAAAACCCTTTTACTATAATTTAGTAAAACAAGAACAGAGGCATTGCAAATATAGGCTAATTGTTTAAAATATTTTTGCAGCACTTTGTTGTTTTTATTTAAAATTGACTCCCTCATAATTAAAAACCAATAATAATGGTACTAGTATTGCTGTGTCTTGTATTAAAGGTTTTAGAAGCCTATTTGTTATAATGACCCCTATAGAATACTTAGAAAACATAACTTATATTTTAAAATTGTTAAAAAAAGAGCACTCTTTTACAGTTAAAGAATTAACGCAGAAATTTAATTGTAGCACCAAAACAATTCAAAGAATGTTTAAAGAATTGCGTGCCGAAGGGCTGTTATTATATACGATAGGCCTATTAAAAAGTATGTTTTAGTAAATAATAAAGATTTAAACAAAAACAATTATGACCTTTAACGAACGTAAAGAAAAATTAAGCTATTTGCTTTACTTACTTGAACAAAACAGGTTGTGCGCGTTAGATTGTGTGGCTGAAAAATTTGGATGCAGTAGAAGAACGGTAGAAAGAATGCTAAATGATTTAAAAAATGAAGGACATGACATTCGTTTTAGCAAACAAAAACAAAAATATTTTATAGAAAAATAGTAAAACGACAAAATTTGTCGTTTCTGTGTTTTACTTTTACAGCGTATTTCGAAATATACATAAATAAATTGTTTAACTTTAAATTTTAAAAAATTATGAAAACATTAGAATTAAAACAGATGGAAATGCTTAATGGAGGAAACTGTGCAACAGGTGCAGCATCTATTCTAGTAAGTAGTGGAAGCTTGATAGCTATAGGTCTTGCAACAGGGCCAATTGGATGGTTGGGTCTTAGTCTAGCCTTAGCGGGATTTGCTCTTGCAAATTATGAATTTTATTCTAACCCTGATTGTATGTAATAATAAACATGAAAAGATTTATATATATTTTAATGCTATTTTCGCTATTGATTATTTTGTATTCAATATTTATTGATTATAGTTTTATTAGTATTATTGTTAATTTATTAGTTATTACATCACTCATTCTCATTTTAAATAAAACAAAAATAAGAAAGGAATAACTTTCTATATTTATCTAAAAAACTCAAAAGAGACATAACGGTTTTGTTTATTTCACACAAGCTAAATACTTTAAAAAATAAAAATAGTTTTTTTATTGCTGGTGCAGCCGTTGCAGGTGGAATATTTGGATTAGGAGCAGGTGCATTAATAGGAGGTTATGCCGCAGCTGTTTACTGGCTAATCAAATGTAAATAAAACCTAAAAGTAATTAAAATAAAAAAATATGAAAGCGATAGAAATTAATAATTTAGAATATATAATAGGTGGTAATGATACAGTAAGTTCCTTTTGTGCAGGTTTTGCAGCAGTTGCGATTGTTTATGGAGTAGGTGTATTAGCAAATTGGTGGAATCCTGTAGGTTGGACTGGTGCTGTTACAGCAGCTGCTATTGGTGCAGTTTGTGTAGTTAATGAATTGTAAAATAGAATTATAATAGTTCAAAATATGTTGATAAAAATAATTTTATTCATTTTTTTACTTCTTTCAGGGGCGATTATTGTAATGTACTATTTTTCAGATTTAAATATAAGTAAGTGGCTTTTACTTATTGCATATATAATATTGGGTCTCATAATCTATTTTACAAGAAATAGAGCTAAGATATAAAATATAGCACAAGTGTTTATATTCTTGACCCTTGTGCTATATTAATACTTTTTTCTATTTTATAAACTACTAAATTTATACGATAACTTGAAGCTAAAATTAAACAACTACACCTTATTTTTAACAGTTGTAGCCCTTACCCTTTTAATAACCTTATTGGTAAAATACGGTTTAGATTTAGACAGATTAGTATATAACTTTTATGCCGAGCAATTGGCTAAAGAGCAGTTACAAAAGCTGTTGGCAGCACAACAAAAATGGGCGTGGGTAGGTTATGCTATTGTACCCTTATTGGTATTATTGCGCAGTAGTTTAGTAGCCTTGTGTTTAAGTATAGGGGTCTTTTTTTACGATATTGAACGTAAAATAGCTTTTAAAAAGTACTTTAGAATTGCCCTAATGGGCGAGTTTGTATTGCTATTGGTAGGCTTGTTTAAGTTTGGGTATTTTTATTTTATAAAAACCAATTATACCCTGCAAGATTTACAGCAGTATTATCCGCTGTCTTACATAAACTTTTTAGACCATACAAATTTACAACCGTGGCTTGTTTACCCACTGCAAACCCTAAACTTGTTTGAATTAGCTTATATTTTGGTATTGGTGTTTGGTTTACACAAACTCTTAAAAAACACTTTTACAAAAAGTTTAGAAATGGTAGCGGTAAGTTATGGTACGGGCTTACTTATTTTTATGGGCTTGGTTATGTTTTTAACTTTAAATATGACGTGATTCCCATCCCTGACCCCTGCCTACCGCAGGCACGGCTTCCCAAAGGGAAGGGAACAAAGACATTTTAAAGTCCTTCCCTTTGGGAAGGATTTAGGATGGGATATAATAAATTATGAAAAAATATCTAAAATTAGCAATCGCAATCATCCTAATTAGCATAGTGGGCTATTTAGGATACAGTATAACAACAAAGTTGCAACATAAAAAAGAAGTGGCAGAACGTATTAAAGTAATCCCAGCCTTTTCTTTTAAAACTTTAACAGGAGCTGTGTTTACCGATAATGATTTAGATAAAACCAACCCCAAACTGTTTGTATAT
>CAZGZH010000067.1:0-6822 GCA_964529645.1 uncultured Flavobacteriaceae bacterium | reverse complement strand
TTTTGATAACGAACAATTAATTAAAAACGGTCAACTATAATCAGGGATATTCATAACAAGCCTCAAATCACAAATTCCAAAAAGTTACGTCTTAGCGAGGAGTGCCGAATTTTCGGTACGACGTGGCTATCTCATAAAAATAACAACAAGCTATAAAGAGATTGCCACGCCTTTCAGGCTCGCAAAGACGGTTTAATTTTAAATACTAAAAGTGAGATTTTTCACAGCGTCACCCCTTTGGTCTGACTTGTTTAAAATGACAAAAATTAGTATCGGGTATTGTTTTGCGCACCTTGCGTAAATCCTTGTGTCCTTTGCGGTTAAAATTTTTTAAAATATACGCAACTACTCCCTACGTATTGAACATTGAACACTTAAATGGTTCTCGATACATCTCCGATTGTCATCGGAGCCACTCGAACTGACGTAATATGCGTATTTATTTGTGCGGCTTGAAATAAGCCTTTACCCGCAACACAGCATTTTCACGAATGTCTTCCCAAAACAAATTGATATCGCCCGCATGAAAACGCTTTTTATTCAAGGCAAAAATACGATACGGAAAATGAGGTAAACTCGTCCATAAAATGCCCTCTTTAACTGTTACTTGTAAAGCTTGTTTATACATTTTATCATTGCTGAACAAAAAGCCTTTAGCCGCGGCACGTGTAGAGGTAATTTGACTATCCCAAGTAATAGGATTACTCACAAAAGCGCCTTTAAACCATTTGTTAAAGGTTTTGGGATAGTAATTTTTTTTATAGGTATTCCACGTCACAAACCCGCCTGTTTCATTGGGACGGGTCATAAATTTTAGCTGTTTAAAAGTCCCTTGTCTTATGGCAATACCGGGTAGATAAGCCGCAATTAATTTTTTTTGAAGGGATTTACCATCAATGAGTTCTTGTAAAAGTTTAATGGCGTGCGTAGTGCCCTGACTGTGCGCTGCTATGATAAAAGGGCGGCCTTTATTAAAGTGTTTTAAATAGTATTTAAAAGCGCGTTTTACATCGGTGTAAGCCAAATCTAAAGCTTGTTTACCACCATTTTGATAACGACTATAAGAACGCAAATGTGCCTGACGATAAATAGGGACATACAGTTGGCCAGCGTTTAAAAAAGCCGAAGCTTGAAAATAAACCGCCTTGTTGACGATTTTATCGTACTGTACTCCATCGCTCATAGACATATTCCACCGCAAGTCCTTTTTTTCGACATTTAAAGTGGGATAGATATAAAATACATCTGCTTTTAAGTCGGTTGTTGTTTGCCAATGTTTTAAATTGGTGGGATAAGTGTTTGGTGTTACCGCCCAAGAACTGCTTTGACTGTAATTGGGCGCAGCGGGTGGTTTTTGTGCGGTAAAAGCGGGAACCTGAACTGTTTTACAGCTTACCACAACAAGCAGTAAAGCTAAAATAGCTACAAATCTAAAGCCTAGCCTTTTCATTTCTTTTTATAGAGCATAGGGTTAAGCGAATCGTCGTTGTACATTTTCATCTGTTTATAGACTTTTACATATTTGTCGCCCGAAGCGAAATCGGTGAGTAATTCGTCTATAGCGGTCGATAAATCAACACGTTGTTCGAGCAAAACATTCAGTTTGGTTTGACAAGTATCGCGGTGTTCTTGTGAGGCGCTTTCGCGGAAAGCTTCCTCTTTCATATGATAGATTTTTAAGGCCAAAATAGACAAGCGGTCTATAGCCCAAGCAGGGGTTTCAGAATTTATCTTGGTATCTTTTTTTACTTTAACATCTTTAAATTTATTTAAAAAATAACTATCTATAAACTCTACCATATCGGTACGGTCTTGGTTAGACGCATCAATTTTACGCTTTAAGGTCAGGGCTTCAACAGGGTTGATGTCTGGCAAACGAATGATATCTTCGTAGTGCCATTGTACGGTATCAATCCAACATTTGCGATACAATAAATGTTCAAAAGAATCACTGGCATAAGGATTGTTAAATTCTTGATCTACGCTGTCTTTAATGTGATAAGCGGCTATTACCGCATCGAATAATGTGTTAAAATCTTGTGCTTTCATCGTTTTTCTAATATGTGTAAATACTCTGTTGTTTCGGTAGCTTTGTGTTGTCTGTTTTCGGTTTTATCGGCTTTAAAACGCTGATAAATGGCCGTTTTTAAACTGTATTTGCCGTATTTTTTCATGAGATTTTCTATTGTTTGGGCACTCATTAATCCTTCGTTATTATAGCTCAAAAATACATATTTAAATTGAGCCTTTTTAAGCAAGTCTTCAAAATTTTGAACCACTTCGTTTTTCTGACAATACACCGATTTATTATAAGTAGGCAAACCCGTTTTGCCTTTCGGGATAAAAGGCTTGTACTGCGCTATCGTATTTAAAAGATGGTAATTTGCTCCGTATTGACGCGCGTTATACGGCGGGTCGAGGTATAAAATATCACCTTCTATTTTATCAATCAGCAGGTTACTATCAATGTTATAAACTCTGTTTTTTTGATTGGTGACTTCAAAAATAGCGGGTTTTAAAATGAGTGGTTTTTGTGCCGACTTTTTTAAATGTTTTAAAAAAGCGCCGTAAACGGCGGCGGTGTTGGCCACCGCATCGGCACTTTCTAATAAGGATGTCAACAAAAAATAATAAACATTATCACTTATTTCTCGCTGTTGTTTTAGCTGTTCTATTTCTTGACGGATGGCATCTATTTTCATGCCGTTTTCATCGCTAAAATATTGACGATTGGCAGCACCTCCTAAACAATAATTTTTGTAGATAAATCCTTTTACGGGATTGAGATTATTGAGTTTTTCTAATAAATCCGCATAGTTAAAAGCACGCGTATTTGCGATATAACTTTTATTGAGCACATAGCTATAATATTCTAAATCATTAGCAATAACCTGCTTTACTTCGGGCTTAAAAACGCGTCCTACAATTCCCGTTCCTGCAAATAAATCGCAAAATATTTTGGACGATAAATCGGCGTCAACCACCTCTTTTACAGTGCTTAAAATAAAATCTGACAATTTACGCTTTGAGCCTATATAATTCATTTAACTACAAAAATAACGTCGGTTAAAGTCGGTTTGTTTTCGGTCTTAAAACTATGACTTATTAAATTGTCTGCCATGAAATTTTGGAGGTATTTTTCAACATGGCTTTTAATCAGATTTAAGTTGGCTTTTAACTGCCAATGCGCACCGTCTTTTTGGTATAAAACCACAAACAAACGGTTTTTAAGATGCTTGCGTCCTTGTTGACTCTGTTTGTCATACAACCACTGTACGAGTTCTTCAGTATGTTGTTGGGCATAGGTAAAACTTTTGCCAAATCCCTTTGGAAAAACACTTGTTTTATGGTCAAAAGGAATGTTGTCTATCCAAAAATCGATATGCTTATCGTAAGGGTCTTTATGCGCTGTAACCTTTGGGCATTGAGTAAACATCATTTCAACCGCTTTAGCCGACCAAAAGTTATACCATCGGTTTAACGCATAATTAAAATAAAGCACAAAAGAAGTTTCGGTTTTTAAATTGTTAAAATGGATTTTTATTTGTGTGATTAAATCCTCAAAAACGAAAGTTTTATAAATAAACGAAGTCGATTTATCCCAAAGGTCATTTTGAAACCTGCCCCAATAATACGGATAAATCAGACGTTTTTTAAGTTGTGATTCTAAAATATCAAGGGTTGGTTTTACCAAAGTGGGCATCACATAAATTTACGTTCAATCAGCAAAAGCAGGCGCTCTTCATAATCTTCTTTGCCTTCCCAAGAATAATCTAACTTAACCTGATTTAAAATAAAATTTTTAGAATCTTCTACGTTTTCAAAAGTGTTGAGCTGTGATAAAACGCGGTTAAAATCCTCTTGACTACCTTCAAAAAGGTGTTTAACAAAAGCTATGCGGTCGTTTAAATCTACTTTTATGACGTTTGTTAAAAGTTTGTCGTTTAACGATGCTCTGTTAGTTGTATTAAGTGGCTTTTTATCTTCCTCCAAAGAGGGTTCTAAATTCTTTTTAGCGGCTTCAATTTTTTCTTTTAAAGTTGTATTGGGTTGTTCTGCTATTTCCTTTTGAGTTGTTTCTGTTTCCTCTTTTTCCTCCTTTTTAATAAAAATATCTTCCAAACTGTCTGCTGTGCCAATTTCTTCTTCAATTGAAAACAACACAGGTTCTTGTGCTTCTTTTTCGTCCTCTTCTAAACTTATTTCAAGAGATTTATCTGAGGGTTTTGGCAGCTCTTTAGCAATCTTTTCTTGAGAGGATAAGAATTCTAAAACACATAATTCCTCATAAATTTCACGAGTATTTTCTTTAAATACTTTTATGTCTTCCTCAGATTTTGACGCTAAAATAGCAGTGGCCAATTCTTTGAGTCTGTCAGTTGTTTTTTTGTGCATAAGATGTGTAATTTAATTCAAGATTGCATTCAATTTTTAATAACTTTGTAGCAATGTCATTGAGTATTTTAATGACGCTTAACCCTTACAAGCTTGAAATTTACAAAATGTTTCTTGAAAATACAGTAAATCAAAACGAACAATTTGGCTGGATAGAAGTTATTTGCGGCTCTATGTTCTCGGGTAAAACCGAAGAACTCATACGCCGTTTAAAACGTGCCCAGTTTGCCAAACAGAAAGTTGAAATATTTAAACCCGCCATTGATACCCGTTATGACGACGATATGGTGGTAAGCCACGATGCCAACGAAATACGTTCAACTCCTGTTCCCGCTGCGGCTAATATTCCCATTTTAGCCACAGATGTTGAAGTTGTGGGTATTGACGAAGCGCAATTTTTTGACGCTGAAATAGTAAGGGTTTGTAACGATTTAGCCAATCGTGGTGTGCGTGTTATTGTGGCCGGATTGGATATGGATTTTAAAGGGAATCCCTTTGGGCCTATGCCAGCACTTATGGCAACGGCCGAGTATGTTACTAAAGTCCACGCTGTGTGTACAAAAACAGGCAATTTAGCCCATTACAGTCATAGAACAGTACAAAATGACGATTTGGTATTGGTAGGTGAAATGCAAGAATACGAACCTTTAAGCCGTGCCGCCTATTTTAAAGCTATGAAAGAAGCCAAAGAAGAAACACAAAAAGATGACTCACGCTAGTGTCTTAGAAATTCACTTAGAAGCGCTACAACACAATTTTAATTTTTTTAAAAGGCGCCTTACTAAATCAACTAAAATTTTGGGTGTGGTTAAGGCTTTTGCCTATGGCTCTGATGCCATTTTAATAGCCAAATATTTAGAAGAAATAGGTGCTCATTATTTAGCTGTTGCCTATACAAAAGAGGGTATCGTATTACGAAAAACAGGTATAAAGTTGCCAATTTTAGTATTGCATCCACAAGAAAAATCGCTAAACCAACTCGTAGAAAACAATCTAGAACCCAATATTTACAATTTAGATATCCTTAAAACTTTTATAGCTGTTGCAGATACTCATCATAAAAAAAGCTATCCCATCCACTTGAAATTTAATACAGGTCTTAACCGTTTGGGGTTTTCTGTTAAGGAAATCGATACGGTTTTTAATCTTATCAATAAAACACCATCCGTTAAGGTAGCTTCTGTTTTATCGCATTTAGCGGCTAGCGAAGATTTAAACGAAAAGGATTTTACAAACAATCAAATAAGCCTTTTTAAAGACATCATTACAGCTACTGAGAAGGCTTTAGATTACACACCGCTATTTCATTTATTAAATACTTCGGGTGTGGTAAATTACCCCGAGGCTCAATTTGATATGGTGCGTATTGGTATCGGTTTATACGGTTTTGGTAACGATGACGCTATAACCAAACAATTAAAATCTGTTGGTATTTTAAAATCGTGTATTTCTCAAATAAATTTTTTGAAAAAAGGCGACAGTATTGGTTACAATCGGGCTCATTTTGCCAAAAATGCTATGCGTATTGCCACCATTCCCATCGGTCATGCCGATGGTATCTCTCGGCAATTAGGCAATGGCAAAGGCTATGTCTATATCAATAATCAAAAAGCGTTTATTGTGGGTAATGTGTGTATGGATATGCTTATGATAGACGTGTCAAACATCAATTGTAAAGAAGGCGATGAAGTTGTGGTTTACAAAGACCAACAGCACGTAGAAGAGCTCGCTAAAATACAAAATACCATTCCCTACGAATTGCTAACGGCTATTTCGCAACGTATTGCACGGAAAACCGTATAATCTTTTTTGTACATTGCTCCTTTATTAACCAAACTATTTAAAACTATGGGATTTTTTAAAGATTTCAAGTCCTTTTTAATGAAAGGCGACATCATCAGTTTAGCGACAGCAGTAATAATAGGTGGGGCTTTTGGCAAAGTAGTTTCTTCTCTTGTAAAAGATGTAATTATGCCCCCAATAGGTTATATAACAGGAGGTGTTAACTTTAGTGATTTAAAGCTCGTTATTAAAGAAGCTGTTATGCAGGGCGATAAAAAATTGCCTGCGGTAACCATTAATTACGGCTCTTTTTTACAAACCATAATCGACTTTGTAATTATTGGTTTCTGTATTTTTATGGTACTTAAAGCTTATGAAAAAACCAAGAAACCAGCAGCGCCAAAGCCTGCAGCGCCTAAATGTCCCTCTACCGAAGATTTATTGACAGAGATACGCGATTTATTAGCTAAAAAATAGAATTGCTTTATTGATACGATGACTTTGAGTCATCGTATCAATTCTTAGAGCCTGAATTTTAAACTTAAAAGTATATATCTTGGCAACAACTTATAAACTGTTGTAAAAATACTGATATCGCTAATTGAATAGTTTTTAAATTGTGATGTATTGAATAAATTTTTAGCA
>CAZGZH010000066.1:0-6835 GCA_964529645.1 uncultured Flavobacteriaceae bacterium | reverse complement strand
GATCTAACACACTTCCACCTAAAACCCCACCACTAAGTCTTACAGTATGATGTCCGTCAGCCCCAAAAATAGCTCCAAATAAAGCATCACTAGTGTATGTTTTACCAACACCAGTCTCTCCCTCATATAATAAGTGAAAATCATCAAAAAATAATGAAGCAGTATCTAAATCTAAAACTGTAACCTCAGTTGAATTTTTAGAAGGTAATCTTCCTTTACCATTTAGAAATTTCACATCAACAGTATCTCCGTCCGTAATTTCCATATAGGGAGTAGGGGAGATAACTCCTTCTAATGTATTATATAATGAATCTACAAAATGTTTTCTAAGTTCTCTATTGCCATTATTCATTTGTTTCTCCTCCGTCTAAAATTTTAATTTTAATTTCAACTAAAGTCTTAGGCTTTAGTTTCTCTTTCAAAAAAGCAGGAATTATAATAATACTTTGAAGTCCTTGCTTTGATATTTGTTTAGTTAATGTATATTCGTTTGTCATGTTTTTTACATATAATTTGTATGTCCTAAACATATAGAATAAACTTATATTTATAAAACTATTGATTGTTACTACTCTCAAATTAGTTATTCGAAGATTGGAAATTTTTCAATAATAATATATTCTTTGCCTTTTTCTTTAATTGCACTTACTTGGACTCTACTGCCGCTTTTTAAGCCAATAGCTTTAGCTTCTCTTGTTACTAGAACACCAATTCCATTTCCATAAGTATTTAATTGTTTAACACTGCGTTCTATAATCTCTTTGTCAGATGTTGTCATATACTATATATTACACAACAATATTAATAAATAGAGTAATATACTATATATTACTAAAAGAATGGTGAAAAATATATATGAACAACTTTGTGATATGCAAAACCTTGAATACGCATATAATAGAGCTAAGAAAGGAAAAACTCAGAAAGGTTATGTTAAGAAATTTGCTGAAAATTTAAATCAAAATCTTTTAAATTTGCAAACAGAATTGCTTTTACAATTATATAAGCCACAACCTCTTCAAACATTTATATTAAGGGACCCAAAAACTAGAAAAATTAGTAAATCTCATTTTAAAGATAGGATAGTTCATCATGCCATATATGGAAGAATTGAAGAATTGTTTGACAAGAAATTTATTTTTGATTCTTATGCAAATAGAATAGGAAAAGGAACTTTTAAAGCAATAGATAGATTTGATAGTTTCAAACGAAAAGTATCAAAAAACAATACTAAAACATGTTATGTTTTTAAGTGTGATATTAGGAAATATTTTGACACTGTAGATCATAGCATACTTTTGAATTTGTTAAAAAAGGAAATTAAGGATAGTAGGGTTTTATGGCTAGTGAAGCTCCCCACCTTAAAAGATGGGGCATCTTTATTTAGATAAAATCAAAAAGTTTCAAATCTTTACCATTTTGACCTTGCTTTTTTATATAATTTCTTATCACATCAGCGTTTTTACCTTCTACTACTGATCTAACATAGCTACCAGCAGACCAAAAATTTCCACCCCAAAGATATTATTTTAATGAAGGAAATTTTTTAAAAACATAGTTAAAAGAAATTCCTTTCAAAAGTTGAAAAACTTTTGAAGGAGATTTGTTAGGTAAAGTTTGAATCATCAAGTGAACATGATTTTTATCAAAACCAATAGTTTCAATTACAAAATCATGTTTAAAACAAATACCTTGAAAAATATTTGTTAAATATTTTTCTAAATCATCTTTAAATAGAGGTTTACGATATTTAATTATCAAAACAAAATGATATTTTAATTCATAAATTTTATGATTTGATTTAAATATTGACATAAAAAATAGAATACAAACTAATTTAAATTAGTTAGCATACCATCCCCACCTTAAAAGATGGGGTATTCATAGGAATAAATCCTTCTCTTTTATGCCAACCACTTTCTAAATCCTTAACCAAATCATAAGGTGTTACAATTCCAAATCTATGTGGTAAATTCTCAACTCCTTCTTTAATTTCTTCGTAATTAAACATAGGTATTTCTTCTCCTGAGGGAACTCTACCTTCTAAAATATCGTAAAATTCTTGATTATCATATTTAGCACTTCCACTTACTAAACCTTTATCATAAGCTTGCCTAATTCTTTGAGGAGTTAATATTCCCCCTCCATGAATTGTTACTAACTTAGCATTGCCATCCCTATCTAGACCAATATTTTCTTCAGTATGAACACTCATCCATTTTTGCCAATATTCGTGGGCTTTATCAGCCTTAATTTTAGCCTCAATTAATTCAGGAGTTGTTAAAACAATTCCTTCATCTCCTGCAAACTCTAAAGCTTTTTCTAAAGAGTCGGGAAGTTTACTTTCATAAATAGGATTTCCATTTATGAAATCATCTACTGAAACGGAATTTGGATTAAATATAGGTTTTTGAGAGCTTGCTTGAGGGATTGGATTTTGAGGAACTTCTTGTCCTGGTTGCCAACTAAACATATTTCCTTCAAGTCCACCTAAACTAATTTTTCTACTCATTTTCCAATCAATACCTCTAATCCTGCTTGAAGCATTTTATTTTTATCGTGCACTTGCATATAAGCAATATTAGGATCACTTTGAACTGCCTGACCTAAATCATAAGTACCACCAATCTCAAAATGAACTACTGAATTATTAGAATTTCTTGCTATTGTTTTCATTTTCTCAGCTTCCCTATTTGCTCTTCCATCAATTACTAATTGACCATCTGTTACAACAACATAAGCTCTTTTTTGTCCATCTTGAAAATCAGTAATATTTATGTCTTCGTTATGATATCCATTTTTAGGTCTATATAATATTTTTAGACTTTCAGTATCATTTTGCCAAAACTCTGAGGCAGTAATTATTTCTGAAGATTTTTGAGAGTCAGAAAAATTATGAAATCTTAATTTACTTGTCTTTCTTACTTCTCTTCCTCCTTGTTCTAGAGCATCAACAAAACCATATAAAACGTGACAAAGCATGTCCCATCTTCCTCCATCATTAACTTTAAAATCTCCTGCTGAATAACCAAACATTGAACCTGAGGAATCTAAATAAAATTCTACAATATCAGGAACATCAATTAAAGAATCCCTATATACAACATCTTTAATATCTTTTTCTTTTAACTCATACTCATTTAATCTGTAAGTCCCATTTCCTAAGTCTATTAACCATGGCAACTTAGATTTCTTTTGAAGTGAATCCAACCTTCTAAGATTTAGTCTTCCTAATTGGTCTTGAGTTATAACATTACTTCTTTGTAAATGCCAATGTTCTCTTTTACCTACAACAACACTCTCTCCCACTTTACTTCCACCAACAATTGAAACTCTTGGATGATTTCTTTTATAGAATTCATGAGTTGCTAATAAATCTAAATTTTTTAACATATCAGTATCGGAAGGTTTTCCTTCTTGAGAACTTTCTTTAGGATTTTGTCCTAACTGAGCTTGTATATCTTGAGCTAATTGTTCTAATGTTCCTTCTCCTTCTTGTTCTAAGCCTTGAGTAAATTGCTCTTGTTCTTCAGGTGTCATATCATCAAGTAAATCTTGTAAAATGTCTTGAGGAGATCCTCCACTTCCTGCTCCTTGCATATCAGGTCTTCCTTGTGGCATATTCTTTTCAATATAGGGAGCTAAAACTGACATCATTCTCTCAATTCCTGAGTATCTGTCTTCTCCTGCAAAAACTCCTCTAATTTGGGAACTGTAACCATTTAATCTTTGTTCTAAACTTGCACTATCATTGCCTTTCCCAACTAATGACATTAGTTTACTTCCTATACTTGATTTTGGCAATTCAACTTCAGTTCCAATTAAAGCAGTTAAAGATTTTTCAGCAACTTCAACTCCATCCTTTCCAGTTTTGTCTTCAAAGAATTCATGTGTTTTGTCATTACCATATAAAGTCCCATACAAAAATCTAGTAATTGTATAGAAATTTGTTTTCTGATCTTGTCCGTCTAATTCTATTAGATCCCAAACAGGAATAATATCTTCTTGAACATAGCCTTTTTGTTGATTATCTAAATAAAAACGATTATCTAAAATAAAATCTTTAACTCCATTTTGAGAAGCCATAACTTTAGTCATTTGTTCAAGAGGACTTAACTTAGGTTCAGCTTTTAATACTCCTTTTCTAATTGCTTGATGAATTTTTTTATTATCATTATCATCTCCATTTGTGCTAAATGGAGCTTCAATTGGATGATATAATTCATGCCATAATAAATAATGAAGTGTTTCTCTTGTAAGATCTTCAGGATTACCTTTCCAAAATTTAGTTACAACTTTTTCAAACTTTTTTTTAAGATTATCATCATTTGAGATTGTTGCGAAAATTTGTCTTAAATCTGTTGAAAATTCCCAGTCTCTTCCATTTGGTTTTGAGTTTTTAATTACTGGAGTATTTGCTCTAAGAGGAAAATCTCTATGAACATGAGGTCTCCATTGCCTTTCAGTTTCATCAAGAAGGATATGTGTGCTTTTCATTTTCTAACACACCTACCTCGTCGCCTTCGAACTATGTGCCTTCGGCACTACCCCGACAAACCGCCCATCACTGCCTAGATTAACATCACCACCAAGTCCACTACCAGTAATATCAACAAACAGGAGACGACCTTGAGCTTGATTTGGATCTATTTCACTAAATTTATGATTACATCCTAAATCACCATCGGAGTGCTTTGCCTTATTGTAATACTCATCTAAATATTCAAGAGTTCCAGTTCTTGCATGAACTATTTTATTACTTTGAAATTTTCCATCTTGATAATATTGAGATGGAAATTGTTTAGCTTCATCAAACTCCATCCAAACTCCATATCTTCCAAAAGGATTTGAAATTCTTCCATTAGATACCTCATCAACATGGTAAAGGTCAATTCTTTCACCATTGGGTAATTCCCCTCTTAATAGATTCATTGTCTCTTCATCAGTATATTTAGCTGCATTTTGATTTGTTAAACCATCTTTATAAGCTTTGAAAATCCTTGTTGGAGTTAATAAACCTCCACCATGAACACACATATAAATAGATTTCCCTGAACTTGTAAGAATTCCTGACGTATCAGGAAGAATATTATCTTCTGAATGTGCAGTAAACCATTTTTCCCATAAAAAATTACTTCCTTTTTCAGCCTTTGCTTTTCCTGCAACTAAAAATGGCATTGTAGCAATAAGTCCTTCAGTTCCAATATGTCCCATAACTTCATTTAAGGCAGTTGGTACTCCAATATAACTATCACCACTACCTCTTTTCTCTGAATAAAATTCTTTTCCATTATTAATTAACTCTTCAACACTAAACTTAGGAACTATAATTGGTGATCTTGAATTTCCAGTTTGACTTTGCTTAGAGGAAGTAGGATTTTGAGGAACTTCTTGTCCTGGTTTCCAACTGAACATATTTCCTTCAAGTCCTCCTAAACTAATCTTTCGACTCATTTTTTCACCTCGTGCAAAAATAACCAAGAATCTTCGATTTGTTCAACTTGTTGAATATTCATTAATCTTTGATTCATGTTTGTTGAGATCATTTATTTTATTCTCCACCTAAAATTGAATCCAATCTATGTTCATATACACTTGCAGTACTCTTTTTATTTTGATAAAGCTCAGTTAAACCATCTAATGTGTCTTGTCCTCCTTGTTTTAGTGCATGTTCTACATCTGTTTTATAAGCTTGCGTAAAATGACTTAATACTATTAAATCAGATAATACTCTTGATCTTAAAGTTGAGTCCGAAATATTTTTTGCCTGAGAATTTATAAAACTAATTCCTTTATCTAAACTATTTTTAAAACCATCAAAACTATGTGAATTTCCTGAATTAATTGCACCATCTAATATATATTGTCTTATTCCCATATTTTCTGGTAAATTATTTACACTTTTTCTTAAACCCGTATAACCAACTCTTGCATCATTCACCAATCCCATTAAAGCACCATGATCTGTATTTGTAGCTGTTTTACTCTCTAAAATAATTCCCATACTTGCAGCAACATCATTTAATGAAACGCTTGCATCATAAGAGCCATCTTTAATTCCTTTAATAAAACCTACCAGTTTACTTAAATCTTTAATTTTTCTAAGATCTCTTCTTACAAATCCGTGCTTTAATGTTCCTTGAGATTGTTTAATTAATTGATAATCATTAGAATTTTCATCAATTTTAAAATTTGGTTCTACTCCACCTTGTCTAATTAATTCCATGTTTCGATCAAAAGTCTCTTTAGGATCATAACCAATATAACCAATAGCAGTATCAATAAACTCTCTAGATCCTCCATCTAATACTTCATCAAATTGAGATGAATCAGTAATCATAGGATAAGTTTCTTTCCATGAGGCATCTTTAATTCCACTCCTTGTTCTAAATTCATCCCAAAACTTTTCATGTAAACCTTCTTCTAATCTTTTTTCTAATTGAGATGAAGCAGCTTCAGATACACCATTTGGGAATCTAAATTTTAAAAATCTATTTTCTCCCGCAATGTCTAAACTTGTTGCAGCATTATGTTGAGCGTCAGCAGGATTCATGGCAGAAATTATTGCCAATTTCTTAAATCTATCAGTTCCAGGAATAGGTACTCTTAGATAACCTCTATTTCCTGAAGAATCATGAATTACACCATCTACTACTTGAAAAACTTCATTAGGGTCACCTCTGTTAATCTCATCAATAAATATAGCTCCATAATGAGCACATTTTTCAGGATCAATTACAGTTTTAGGTAAACCATTTTCTAAAGTAGTTGTTGTAAATGGATCTAACACACTTCCACCTAAAACCCCACCACTAAGTCTTACAGTATGATGTCC
>CAZGZH010000065.1:0-6837 GCA_964529645.1 uncultured Flavobacteriaceae bacterium | reverse complement strand
AGATGATCGTCTGTTGTACTGTAATTTTCAAAAGCTTGTTGGCGTGAGAGTTGTGTTACTTTTTGTTCAGGCACAATTTCTGTCATACTTTTTTTATTGTCATCGGCGTTAAGCGGTAAAACGGCAATACCATTTCTTGAAGAAAAAGTAGGCTCAGAAACATCAACATCTAAAGCTACGGTATAACCATTTGCCAAAGCTGTTTTTATAACGCCCATCATGTCGTTTAAAGGGACATTGTAAAAAGAGCCGTTTGAGAAGTTATCGGGTATATTTAAGATAAACTTAGAGTAAAATGGTTGTTGCGTAAACGAGGTTATGGTTACATAATCATCGGGATTAAACTTGGTAATAACGGCAAAAGTTTGCGGTGTGTACATACTGCCTTTGTAACTAAAAGTCACAGGATTTTTACCCATATAAGTATCTAAAATAGTCTTCATGGCCATTTTCCATTCGGCAGAACCTTTTTTACTATCACTCTTTATATACTCGTCTAAAGTGTTTTTTAAAAGTGTAAACATTTCTTCATGGTCGTAACTTTTTTGGTCATTTATAAGACCGCTAAAAACTTCTCTGGGTACAATGCCAAATTTACGTACAGCATTTGTAACATCATGAGCTAAACCCCCTTCACTAAATTGAGAATGACCTTGTCGCATAACATAATCCCAAGCTTTAACCGTGTAAGTATTTCTAACAAAATACATTTCAGACACGTTAATATCCATACCACTCAGGCGCTTAATTTCTGACTCTACAAAAGAGGAGGTAGAAAAACTCCAACAGGTTCCGGTGTGTCCTTGACTTTTAACAGAAGTAGCCTGAATATCTTTTATGGCACTAAAAGCATATTTTTGTGCGAAAATGGGCGCTGTTACTAATAAAGTAAACAGCACAAGGAATAACTTTTTCATAATAATATTTTGAATTTTAATATTTGATTAATTATCATTTTGGTGTAATTTCTTTTTCATTACACGGCTAATATTCTCGTAATAGGCGTCTAAATTAGGGTCGCTTTGGTCTATTTTAGAATAGCCAATTTTATAGTATTTAAGTGCTTTTTTAAACCTATTTCCTGTTTCGTAATACAGGCCAATGTAGTAATAACCAAGAGGCGATTCGGGATAAACTCTTAATATCATTTTGCCAAATTCATTGAGATAATCGCCATCTGCTTCATTTATAATCATAGGTTCAATACGCAAGATATCTTTTTGACGTATCTGGATGTTAGTACCAAAAAAATATTCAATTTCAACATATTTTTTTTCTAAATAAGTAATGGCTTCAGGAGGTGTCATTTTTGCTATTTTCGTGTCGTATTCTTCTTTAGAAATAGGACCATACATTCTATAAATGTAAGCCAAAGCGTTTGGTATTGCCATCCCTAAAGAAGCCGTATAGGTAACGCCATCAAAATTGACCAATTTATAATTAATAAAGGAGCTATTATATGACTCTAATAAACTAAACATCCCTTTTATACGGTTTTGTTTTGCTTTACTATTAAAAGAACCCGAACTCATATAATAATAAGTGGGAATCGAAATATTGGGAATCTTATTTCTTATAAAGGACGCCATACCATCGGCATAACTTGGATTTAAATTGACGTAGGCATTAAAAACAGGTTCATCATCAGTAAAAAAATAATTTATAAAATTGGCTGTTAAAGACCTGCCTACAATAACTTTAAAAGGAGAGAGACGGTACGTGTCGTCAATTTTTGGTAATAATTCGTAATTAACAAAGTCTTTAAAATCTTTAGAAAATTCGGTTGGTAAACTTGTATTTAAATTGATACCACAGTCTTCCATACGCGATTCTGTTTGCAGAATACCAACTATAATTTGCTCTGGGGCTTCTTGCTTTCTGGCTAATAATTTAGAATTGGCAACATAGATATCAAACAAATCTTGGGCATCTAATATTACGGCTAGCGGATATACCTTTGTAGAATCTTGTTCATAAGATTTTGGGACATATATTTTTATATTTCTATACTGTTGTAATATTTTCGATTCGAAATTTTGAACGGTAACTTGAGAAAAAATAGGTTGAAAAAAGCAGCATAAAAGAAGGCTAAAAAAGAGGTTTTTCATTGTCAAAATTTTAAAATCCGAAGTTACTAAAATTTTTTTAGTAAAAGCAATAGTTATATATTTACAATCCTAAAAAACTACCCTATGACACTTAGAAAATGGACGTCTATTAAAGACTATGAAGATATTAAGTTTGAATTTTTTGAAGGTATTGCCAAAATTACCATAAACCGTCCAAAAGTGTACAATGCTTTTAGACCTGAGACTAATTTTGAAATGCTTGACGCGATGGATATTTGTCGTGAAAACCCTGATATTGATGTAGTTGTTTTAACAGGTGTGGGCGATAAAGCTTTTTGTGCCGGCGGCGATCAAAACGTTAAAGGTGTTGGCGGCTATGTTGGTAAAGATGGTGTACCACGTTTAAACGTCCTTGATTTACACAAAAAAATTCGCGAAATCCCCAAACCCGTTATTGCCATGGTAAATGGTTATGCTATTGGCGGCGGCCATGTGTTACACGTGGTATGCGACTTAACCATCGCTTCAGACAATGCCAAGTTCGGGCAAACAGGTCCTAAAGTGGGGAGTTTTGATGGCGGCTTTGGTTCGTCGTATTTGGCGCGTATTGTCGGTCAGAAAAAAGCCCGAGAAATTTGGTTTTTATGTGAGCAATACACCGCTAAAGAAGCCCTTGATATGGGACTGGTAAATAAAGTAGTGCCTTTTGATGCGCTTGAAGATACAACTGTTGCATGGTGTAAGACTATGCAAAAACGCTCGCCTATGGCTTTGCGTATGATAAAACGCTCGTTGAATGCCGAGTTAGATGGCCAACACGGATTGATGCAATTAGCTGGCGATGCTACTTTGATGTTTTATATGATGGAAGAAGCACAAGAAGGTAAAAAAGCCTTTTTAGAAAAACGCGACCCTGATTTTAAACAGTATCCCAAGTTTCCATAGTTTTAAATATTATATCACGTTACTGTCAGGTCGAGCCTGCCTGCCGCAGGCACAGCGTAGTCTAAGGGTCTCAACACAAAACGAATGTCAGGCTGAGCGGAGTCGAAGCCAACTACAAATAACAAACGCAATGAAAATAATCTGTATAGGTCGTAATTACACCAAACACATAGGAGAATTACAAAACGAAAAACCCATAGACCCTGTTATTTTTCTCAAACCCGATTCGGCCATACTGCCCAAAAAAATACCTTTTTTTATACCGGCTTTTGCCGATGAGATTCATTATGAGGTAGAAGTCTTGGTTAAGATTAACAAAGTTGGTAAGTTTATCGCGCCCAAGTTTGCGCCTAAATACTACGACGAAATAGGTTTGGGTATCGATTTTACCGAGCGCACTTTACAAAGCAAACTCAAAGCCAAAGGACTGCCTTGGGAAAAAGCCAAAGCCTTTGACGGCAGTGCGGTGATAGGCAATTTTTATCCTAAAACGAACTTTAATCTTTCCGAAATAAAATTCCAACTCTACAAAAACGATACGCTTGTTCAGGACGGTAATTCTAAATTTATGCTGTGGCCCATAGATGAACTGATAAGCTATGTCTCGCAATTCTTTACCCTTAAAAAAGGAGATGTTATCTTTACCGGCACACCTGCTGGTGTGGGTAAAGTAGTTCCCAATGATATTTTAAAAGGGGTTTTAGAAGGGCAAAAAGCTTTTGAGATTAAGGTGAAATAATTTTATATCCCACGCTAATACCTCACTAACGCGAGCATCCATGCTCACACTAGCTTTGCTATACATTCTTAAACTTTACTGGCACGGAAATTGACAAGTAACCAGAATTAACTCCTAATAACATTAATAATGAACAGAGCACAAATAGTTGTAATAATTGGTCTGGTTTTTTTCTTTCAACAATTTGCAAGTAGTCAAACTACTCACAGTGTAAAGTTTTTACAAAAGGTCGGTACTTTAGACAGTTTGTACTCTGAAGGTCTAAAAGAATACAGAGATTTTTATGTTCAACTCCCAGCCAATTACAATGCTGATAAAAACAAGAAATATCCGGTAGCTTTTATTTTGGATGGCGCGGTACTGCTCCCCGCAGTTAATACTGTTCAAAGTTTTTATAGCGGTGGATTTACGCCTGAAATGGTTCTTGTAGGCATTTCTAATGCTAAAAACAGAACACGAGACTTGACTACTTCAAAAATTAAAGAAAAGTATGGTATGCCATTTAATGAAGAAAATGGTGCGGCAGATAATTTTAGTAACTTTATTGAGGCAGAGCTCATTCCTTTTATAGAAAGCAAATACCGCGTAACCAACTACAGAACATTAATTGGTCATTCGTATGGCGGTTTATTTACCATTTATACATTAATCAACCAGCCACAATTATTTGCCAACTATTTAGCTATAGACCCAAGTCTAGATTGGGACGGCCAAAAATTATTAGCCGAAGCAAAAAATAAGCTCTTAACTAATAATTATAAAGGAAAATATTTATTTATGTCTTTAAGTGGACAATTACATATGCAGAACTCAAAAATAACAATAGACAATGTCATGCAAGACACGTCTGATTATACCTTATTTGCAAGATCAAATATTAGTTTTTCAAATACAGTAAAGCAAAACCTTAAAAACGGCTTGTCTTTTGACTGGAAATTTTATCCAAAAGATCTGCATGGTACCATCCCCTTGCCTTCAATTATGGATGGTCTGATAGCAACTTTTGAATGGTATCAAATGGAAAACACCGATAAAATAAATGCATTCGATACGCCAAAAGCTGAACTACTCAGTATAGTTAAATACAGAGAAAAGAAACTTCAAAGTCATTTTGGATACTCTGAAGCACCCTATCCTGAAGAACTTCTAAATATGTCGGGCTATATGAATATGGACATGAAGCAACTTGAAAAGGCAAAAATGTATTTTGAACTAACTATTGCGTATTACCCCCAAAGTGCCAATGCCTATGATTCTATGGCTGATTACTATGAAGCCCAAAAGGACTATATAAATGCCTTAAAATTTGTGACCAAAGCTTATAAAATTAGCGGAAACAGTTATTATAAGAAAAGAAGTGAAAGTCTAAAAAACAAGTAAATGATAAAATGAAAAGCAAGATGAAAAAAGAAAACAAAATAGCTGTTGGCATAGTAATAGGCGCCGGAATAGGAACTGCTTTATCACAAAAGAGCTGAGAAACCTACATAATTATAAAACTTTAAGTAGTTGTGGTATCCTTATAATAATACAAACTCAATACAAGTGTTGCTAAAACCAAAACAGCCCCCAATTGGTGTAACACACCCAAACTAACAGGCACAGCATTAATGAGTGTAAAAATACCCAGCGTTATTTGTAAAATAATAAGACCGATAAGGGTGTTGTTACATTTTATTTGAGAGGTATTCAGTTTTAACTTACGCGCTTTAAGATAAAATTTCACAAAGAAAAAAAGTACTAAAGCCGCCAGCCAGCGGTGGATAAACTGTACCCAAATAGGGTTATCTATCAGTACCGAAATACCTGTTGTTTTAAGACTCTCAATAGCTATGTCGGGAAGCCAATCGAGACCCATCTTTGGGTAAGTGGGGTAGATATAACCCGCTTTGAGTCCGGCTGTAAAAGCCCCGTAAATTATTTGTAGGCTTGTGAGTCCAAGTAATATTTTTAAGTTTTTTTGGAGTTTGGGGTGAAACTTTTGCTCTTTTGGAGTTTTTGTCAGAATAGGCAAAGCCGTCCAAAAAATATAGCTGAATAAAAACAGGGCAGTTACCAAATGTAAGGCTAATCTAAAATGACTCACACTAGGGCGGTTTACCAAACCACTTTTAACCATAAACCAACCTATAAATCCTTGTAATCCACCGAGGAGAAATATAACAATAAGGTTTTTAACTAACTTCTTATCGGTGAGTTTTTTTGTAAAATAAAACCATAAAAAAGGTACTAAAAAGACAATGCCAATGACGCGTCCTATAAAACGGTGGATAAATTCCCACCAAAAAATCGATTTAAAATCGTCTAAAGTAAAATGATAGTTGTGTTTTATATACTCAGGCGAAGTTTTATAATGGGTAAATTCGGACGTCCAATCTGCTTGATTAAGTGGCGGAACTATGCCCGAAATAGGATGCCAGTTTACCATAGACAAGCCCGAGTGCGTAAGGCGTGTAATGCCACCAATAACCACCATTGTTATGACTAAAACAGCTCCTAGTAAAAGCCAATAACCTACAATTTTAGGGGTTTTATTTTGCATAAAATAAATTTGAGCAAATATACTTATTTACTAAATTGAAAGGCCATAAAAAAAGCAGAAAAAGTAAGGCAACCTTTTCTGCTTTTGTGAATATATTTAGGTTGATTAGAATCCTATACCAAAACCGATATTAAATAATAACATACCACTAGTGCTAATACCTGGGATGTCAGGAATAGCTTCTGTACCTGTTTCTGTAGTAGTTACGCCGCCACCTGTTACTGTACCTGTAATAGTAATGGTATCTGGAATAGTACCAAAACCATAACCTACTTCAGTTCTAAAATAGAAAGAACGTCCTAATTTTAAACCCAGCTTTGCATTCACTGTGTTAATTGTTAGGCTACCCGAGGCCTGACCTGTAAAGTCAATACCGCTATCGGTTTGTGCTCCGGTATAAGAACCATCTAGACTAAAATTGCTAAATCCAAAAGAGCCATAAAACCCTTTCCCTGTTGGATTAAAATAAATATTTACACCAGCTTCAAAGTCATTAAAACTGACATCAACATCGCTAAAAGTTCCTGAATAAGAAGAGTAAT
>CAZGZH010000064.1:0-6850 GCA_964529645.1 uncultured Flavobacteriaceae bacterium | reverse complement strand
AGTATAAGCCGTGTAAACCATATAACCGCCTGTGGTGTGTACCATACCTTTGGGTTTTCCGGTAGAACCCGATGTGTATAAAATAAACAGAGGATCTTCGGCTTTCATAATTTCAGGAGCACATTCGGTCGCAGCGGTGTCTAGTAAAGGTTGTAGCCAGTGGTCGCGTCCGTCTTGCATTGTGATATCAGAATTTATACGTTTGGCTACTAATACGGTGTCAACACCGGTACATTGTTCTAAAGCATCGTCAACAATGCCTTTTAAATCTATGGTTTTAGCACCGCGGTACGAACCATCTGACGTAATAACCATTTTACAATCGCAATCGTTTATACGTGTCGCTAAGGCAGTAGCCGAAAAACCTGCAAATACCACAGAGTGGATAGCGCCAATTCTGGCACAGGCCAATACGGAAGTGGCTAATTCAGGTATCATAGGCAAGTAAATACAGACACGGTCTCCTTTTTTAATGCCATTCGATTTTAAAACATTGGCAAATCTATTGACCTTTTCGTATAACTGACTGTAGGAAATGTGCTGAGCCGCTTCTTTAGGATCGTTGGGCTCAAAAAGAATGGCTGTTTTATCGCCACGCGTCAATAAATGACGGTCTATGCAATTTTCTGTAATATTAAGCTCGGCACCTTCGTACCATTTTACTTCGGGCTTTGTAAAATCCCAGTCTAAAACTTTGTTCCAGCGCTTGCGCCATATAAAATTTTCTTCGGCAATTTCTTCCCAAAATAACTCAGGATTGCGAACCGATTTTCTGTAAACTTGATAGTATTCCTCTAGGTGTTTGATGTGATAATTACTCATAATATGGTTGTGTTATATTTAGGTCAAGGGTTAAATTAATGCTAATAATTTAATGATAAAGAATTTTTGCTTTTAAAATTATAAAAAAAATATCAGAATGTAGAATTAATCACATAAAAAAATATTAGATATCTAATCAGTACCTTTTTTTACTTAAAATGCTTAGATTTATCATCTCTATTAATGATAATGATTCTAGAAGAATTCACACACATATTTTTAGATAACTGGCTTATTATCACCTTGTTTTTTGTAGTGGCTATGTTCTACGCTTCTGTGGGTTTTGGCGGTGGTTCAAGCTATCTTGCCGTTTTGGCCTTAACTGCTTTGGCTTTTACCCAAATAAGAGCAACAGCCTTGTTGTGTAATATTGTGGTGGTAAGTGGTGGGACTTATATGTATATTAAAAGCGGTTATTTTAATTATAAAAAAATTATCCCTTTGGTTTTGCTGAGTATTCCCTTGGCTTTTTTAGGTGGTTATTTAAAGATAAGTTTTAAGTTGTTTTATATTTTGTTGGGTTTTACATTAACCGTAGCGGCCATATCAATGTGGTTGTCTAAGTATATTGATAAATCTGAAAAAGAAACACTAAACGAAACGCATCCCGTTAAAGATGCCACAATTGGAGGAGTGATTGGCTTTATATCGGGTTTGGTGGGTATTGGTGGGGGTATTTTTCTTGCACCTCTTTTGCACTTAACAAAATGGGATACACCTAAACGTATTGCGGCGACTTCCAGCTTTTTTATTTTAGTCAATTCTGTTGCCGGATTGTTAGGGCAAATTCAGAATCCCGATTTTGAAATAGAACCCAAACTGACTTTAACTTTGTTGTTAACCGTTTTTGTTGGGGGACAAATAGGAACGCGTATGAGTTTAAAACACCTAAACCCAAATACTGTTAAGCGTTTAACAGCGGTTTTAATTGCTTTTGTAGGCATCAAATTATTGCTAAAACACTTATTTTAAAGTCCCAACATAAAGGCTTTTTATAATACCATCGGCCAAACCAATTTTTGGCACATAAATATTGCGGGCTTTACTCCATTTCATGGCTAAAAGGTAAATTTTAAGTGCTGGAATAATCACATCGGCGCGATCTGGATTTAAGGCTAATTTACTAATGCGCTCTTCGTAAGTCATGTCATTGTACAAATGATATTGACTATTTAGATAGAGGTAAGACATGGGACGTCCTAATTTTTTACCAGACATTTTAAAGATTTTATTGATATTGCCACCAGAACCAATAAGACTGAGTCGGTTTAAATCTTTAGTGTTTGTTTTAATCCAGTTTTCTACATCTTGCCAAGTTTTTTTAGAAACGGTATCTCCTAATTGACGTACCGTACCAATGGGAAAAGATTTTGATTGGCAAATGGTACCATTTATAAATAAACTGAACTCTGTACTACCGCCGCCAACATCTGTATATAAATGGGTCTTATTCTTATCAATATACTGATTTAAATCTGTAGATGAAATAATGACAGCTTCTGTTTTGCCATCAATAATGTCAATCTTAATGCCCGATTTTTTATAGATATAATCGACTACATCTTTGCCATTTTGTGCTTCGCGCATAGCCGATGTGGCACAGGCTTTAAATTTTTCTACTTTATGAACTTCCATTAAAAGTTTATAAGCCGATAAAGCTTGTACCATACGCTCTTGATTTTCTGTAGAAATAACACTGTTTAAAAAAACATCGCTCCCTAAACGAATAGGGACACGTACCAACGACACTTTTTTAAATGTAGGTTTTTTATTGTCTTCTTCTAAAATATTGGTAATTATAAGTCTAATGGCATTTGAACCAATATCTATAGCTGCGTATTTTAATATTTTTAAAGCGATGATGTAAAAATTTAGGTTCTATAAAATTTAGGAAATTCCTTTATCACAATTTTTCCTTTTTTGATGTTCTTCCAATGTTCTTCTTTAAATTTTATACCCACTATACCACAAGTAGGAACGTTTTCTATAAACTCATTACCAAACTGATTAACAAAGTCATTTATACCGTGATTGTGACTAAAAATAATAGCCGATTGAAATCCGTCATCTAGTGCACGGATGGTTTTAACCAAATAGCCATCGCTAAAACTGTAAAGCGATTTATTGATTTTTAAATTGGCAAACGGAAATTTAAAAGCTTCGGTAAAAATAACGGCAGTATGTAAGGCACGATTGGCACTACTCGATACAAACACATCGGGGCGCTCAATTTTTTCTTGTAACAGCTTTGACATAAAATAGGCATCGTTTATGCCGCGTTTTTTAAGCGGTCGGTCAATATCTTTAATATTTTCATACGTCCAAGAAGATTTAGCGTGTCGTACAATGTATAAAGTTTTCATAGGGTTTAGGTTGGTTGATTTAGGGTGCTAAGCGTTCTTTTTTAAATGAATAATCGGCTTGTAAAGTATAGCGAATACGGTCGTGCATGCGGTTAGGTCGGCCTTGCCAAAACTCCATATTTTGAGGTTTTACCAAGTAACCGCCCCAATAATTTGGGCGGGGTATTTCTTTGTTTTTAAATACAATTTCTTTGGCTTTTAAAGCCTCGTCTAAAACTTCTCTCGAAGTCACTACTTCGCTTTGTGGTGAAGCCCAAGCGCCTAACTTACTGCCATCCGGTCTAGACTCAAAATAGCCATCAGATAAATTTTTAGATAGTTTTTCAGCAATACCTTTTATAATGACTTGACGTTCTAAATTGCTCCAAAAGAAAGACAGACATACTTTAGGGTTGGTAGCTATTGCCTTGCCTTTTTCGCTGTTGTAATTGGTGTAAAAAATAAAACCTTCCCACGTGAATTTTTTTAATAAAACCATACGGTTTTTAGGAAATCCGTCAAGACCAATAGTGGCAATATTCATAGCATTGGGCTCGTCAATACCACCAAAATTTTCAACTTCATAAAACCAAGTTTGGAAAAGTTCCATGGGGTTTTCGGGTGTATTGTCTTCAAGCAAATCGCTTTTTTGATAGGTTTTACGGTAATTGCTCAAGTCTTTTCCCATAGCTCAAAAATAAGGATTTTGTACTTAATTATTTTGTTTTTTCGATTTAATTAACCACAATCCAATAAAGGTGATTAATCCGTTTAACGGCAATAATTCGAAACCAAATACGTAACCACCCAACCATTCTTTTGAATAATCATTTAAAAGATAAGTAACAGCTACAGCAATAATGGCTACAAGCCATACATATTTATCTTTAATGCTGTGTTTGGTAAAAATACCAAAAGTAAACAAGCCTAATAAGGGGCCGTAGGTGTAAGAAGCCACCTGTAGTAAACTACTAATAACATTGTCTTGCAATACATATCTGTAAATTATTATGACAATTACCAACATAACACTCATGCCAACATGGACTTTTTTACGGATGCTTTTTTGATGGTCTTTGGGCTTGTTTTCGATGTTTAAAAAATCTACACAAAAGGAAGTAGTCAGCGAAGTTAAGGCGCTATCTGCACTACTGTAAGCGGCCGCTATAAGTCCGAGTATAAATATGACGCCCACTGTAATACCTAAATTACTATTTAAGGCTACTTCGGGAAATAATAAATCGGTTTTAACTTGCCCATCTACAACAGGTGTGGCTACACCAAACTTTTGGGCGTATATAAATAACAGCGCTCCCAAAAGCATAAATATAAAAGTGACTACAAATAAAACCAAACTGAACGATACCATATTTTTTTGGGCTTCTTTGAGGTTTTTACAGGTCAGGTTTTTTTGCATCATATCTTGATCGAGCCCCGTCATACAAATTGTGATAAACATACCGCCAACAAATGATTTTATAAAATGATTTTTAGCTAAAAAATCGTCAAAAAAGAAGGTTTTAGTATAGGTTTTTAAATCCTCTGAAGCTATAAAATCGCTAAAAGACCAGTCTAATTGCATATTGATATAATAAATAGAAGCAAAAAGAGCTGCTATCATAAAGAAAGTTTGTAATGTGTCTGTCCATACAATGGTCTTGATACCGGCTCTAAAAGTGTAAACCCAAATCATAATGATAGATAAAATAACGGTTATCTCAAAAGGAACGCCCCAAGCATCAAATACAAAATATTGTAAGACAGAAGCGACTAGAAAAAGTCGGAATGAAGCGCCTAGAATTCTTGAAATAAAGAAAAAAGTGGTTCCTGTTTTATAGCTCACAACGCCAAAACGTTGGTCTAAATATTGATAAATAGAGGTCACATTGAGCTTGTAATAAACGGGTAACAAGACAAAAGCCACAACAAAATAACCTACTACATAACCCATTACAATTTGTAAATAACTGAATTGAGTGGCGTCAACCCATCCGGGAACGGATATAAAAGTTACACCAGATAAAGATGCGCCCACCATACCAAAGGCTACTAAATACCAAGGCGAATTTTTATTGGCTTTAAAAAATACGGCGTTGCTATCGTCTTTACCTGTTAAAAAAGAGATGAGCATTAAGACGCCAAAATAAACTAATATTAAAATTATGATGTAGATAGGAGTCATAAAAAATCTATTTTAACAAAGAAACTAAAAAAAAATTAGAAATTAGCGCGCTAATTGTACATTTGCAATATGAATTTTTCATCGAAATTAGTAGAGAGTGCTGTTGCCGAAATGGCGCAGTTGCCAGGTGTTGGTAAGCGTTCGGCTTTGCGATTGATTTTACATCTTTTAAAACAACCCAAAGCACAGACAGAAAGGTTAACATTGGCCTTAAATAATCTTCAAGAACACGTTACTTATTGTGAAAATTGTCACAATATTTCTGATGTTGACGTGTGCGAAATATGTGCAAACCCTAAACGCAATCAAAAAATTATTTGCGTTGTAGAAGATATTCGCGATGTTATGGCTATTGAAAACACCATGCAATTTAAAGGCGTTTATCATGTTTTAGGAGGTAAAATTTCTCCTATGGAAGGAATAGGACCTCAAAATTTAAATATTGACAGCTTGGTAGAGAAAGTTAAAAATGAAGCTATTGAAGAGCTGATATTTGCTTTGAGTTCTACTATGGAAGGCGATACAACCAATTTTTATATTTTTAAACTGCTAAAAGAGTACGACATTAAAATTTCTACAATAGCACGTGGCATTTCAGTAGGCGATGAGCTTGAATATGCCGATGAGGTGACGCTGGGCAGAAGTATTATCAACAGAGTGCCTTTTGAAAATTCTTTAAATATATAAATGCAATTATCGGTCGTTATAGTCAGTTACAATGCCGCACCATTTTTAGAATTGTGTTTGCTAAGTGTTGTTAAAGCTGCCTCAAAGTTAGATGCCGAAATTATTGTGGTAGATAACCAATCTACCGATGCGACCTGCCAAATGGTGAAATCTAATTTTAAAGAGGTTAAATTAATTGTCAACCAATCAAATTTAGGATTTGCTACTGCCAATAACATAGGTGTTTTAGAAGCCAAAGGCGATTATGTCCTTATTTTAAATCCCGATACGGTTGTTGCCGAAGACACATTTATAAACTGCTTAAATTTCGCTAATGCGACAGAAAATTTAGGCGCTTTAGGCGTAAAACTCATTGACGGTAGCGGTCATTTTTTACCCGAAAGTAAGCGGAATTTTCCAAGACCAATTGTGACGCTGTATAAAATGTTAGGCATTAATTCTAAAAAACACGCTTATTACGCTATACAGGTTTCAGAAAATGATACAGCCGATGTAGAAGTTTTGGTCGGGGCATTTATGTTACTTAAACGTAAAACCTATTTAGATGTTAAAGGTTTTGACACCGACTATTTTATGTATGGTGAAGATATAGATTTGAGTTATAAACTCAGTAAAAACGGCTTTCAAAATTATTATTTAGGTGCAGAATCGGTTATTCATTTTAAGGGTGAGAGTACACAAAAAAATGTAAAATACCTGAAGTATTTTTACAAGGCTATGTTTATTTTCTACAAAAAACACCTCAAAAATAATTTAGATCGGAAGCACACGTCTGAACTCCAGTCACTCCGGAGAATCTCGTATGCCGTCTTCTGCT
>CAZGZH010000063.1:0-6862 GCA_964529645.1 uncultured Flavobacteriaceae bacterium | reverse complement strand
TTTCAAAAGATTTGCTGATTTAAAACTTTACCGTAAATTTGCGCCTGCTTAAAGCAAAAAACAAAAACTGACCCATGGTGTAACGGTAGCACTCCGGTTTTTGGTATCGTCAGTCAAGGTTCGAATCCTTGTGGGTCAACAAAAAGCCCCGCCACAATTGGCGGGGCTTTTTTGGTTTTTGAAACAATAAGCCTAACAGGCTTACTTTTTCTTTTTTAATTTAAAAACATAACCAATATTTATACTATAGGTTTGGTTGTGATATATTTGAGGAAACGGAATCATATCGGCACCTAAAGATTTACTTACACTTCGGCTCCATTTTAGTTCAAAAAGAATTTTATTAGTGCTTTTTTTTAATGATTTTAAATAACCAATCCCTAAAAAATAGCCCGATTCATTTTTATTAGCCCTTCTATTATTCACATATTTATATTCTGTATTTAAAATTTTAATATTTCCTTTTTCTTTAGAATTATTTAAATTGGCAAAAAACCATCCACTTTCAAAATAAAAATCATCCTTTTTTAAGGGAATATAGAACGTTAAAGGGATATCAAATGTCCAATAATTCTGAATCCAATTTATTTTGCCACTTACATTATCAAAAGAAGAACTTGTACTATTCCAATTTGACGTAGCATTGATACGCGTACCTTTTTGGATGTAACTGACTCCTAAACCTAATGAAAGATGTTTTGAGAATTTATAATTTAACAATAAACCAAAATTATTGCCGTCTTTTAAATGATTACTTGCAGGGCTATTTGCGTAAAAAGTTTCTGGAGAATCTCCGTTTAAAAAGGTTTCATTTGAAACATCTTTACCGTACATATTGGCAAATGTGATTCCTGTTTTAAATGAAAGATTAAACTTAGTTTCTTTGTTTTGAGAGAATGCAATGTTTGTAATTAAAATAATAAAAATTGAGAATTTCTTCATGTTTTAACAATTTAAAAGTAGCTCAAATATTATCATAAAAAAACTTTTAGTATATGATAAATGTCAATTTTTGAATTGTAAAAATTACTTTATTTCATTCTACTATCTTTAATATATTAAAACTTGTACTGTAACCTTTAATCCAAAGTGCGGCAACTTTTGTATCATCTTTTTCTTTGATATAAATTCTACGCATCCACCAATTAAATTTTTGAGGGGGAATGGCAATTTTTTGTAAATCACTCATAATTGTGGTATTTTGTCTAACCCAATTCAGTCGCTTGCTCTTGGTATCTAAATTTGGGACGGCTTTTAAACTATCATATGTGAAAACCCATTTTACAGGTACATTAAACGACATGTTAAATACAGCCCCCATTTTTGAAGCTTGCTTTCTGTTCAAGGCTGTATGCCAGGCAATGCTATCATTTTTGTATTTAGCCTTAAACCGTCTTTCTATAATTTTATTAGAGGGCTTGTAGCCCATTTTAAAATTAATGCTATATGATTTTGCTAAAAACCGCGTTACTTTTTGCATATTATTTGGCTTAGCAACATAATATTCAAAATACGTACTGGCTTCTATTTTTGGTATTGCCTTATGAGTTGAAAAAGCACTTCTTACTGCTTTTATCAAGTTTTTGTTGTTACCTAATCCGCAACCATGTAAAGCGATAATTGTTTGTTTATTTATCACATCTTCAGGAAGTTTTTTTAAGGTGCCATTGTTACAGTATTTCCATATCTCTTGGGCAGAGGCACGTTTGCTATTTGGGGTAACTTTAACGCTTAATCCCAAGTATTGATTACCATGCGACACCAAATTTATACAACGCCAAGGCACTTTATTTTTTGGCTTATACCTAATTAAATAATTGTGAACTTCAAGCAGTGACCTGCATGATGTAATAACCAATTCTGTTTTATCTTTTGCGTTAAAACGATAATAGTTTGCGGCATAGCGATAAAAAGGATTATCAGGATGCTTGTCTATTCCTAAAATAAATGTAATCGATTCCCCTTTAGTCTTTTTTTTAACAACTTGCTTTTTGGGTAAAGTAAAAAGCAACAACAATAAAAAACCGATAAGGATACTTATAAAATAAATAGAGAAGTGTTTGCGCGGCATTTATGTTAAAATTGAATAGCAATTGTCCAAACTTTATTTAGGTGATATTGGCTAAAATGCCATTGTTTTATTATGTTCTCAAAACACAGTGTGGTCTTTTTATCGAGTTTATTGCCATTAATCTGCACATTTTTAATATGTCCTTTTGCGTCAATATTAATTTTAATGCCCTCTAAATTATTTACCGATTCAAAACATGAGTTTAGTTGTGGCATTAAGGTATCTTCAATATAGTTTTTTAAAAGTTTCTTGGCCGTTTTTGAAAAGGAGGCTTCAACAACTATATTTTTATAAAAACTTATTTCATCAATATCAAGAACAACTTCATTAAGAACTACTTTTTCAAGCTTAAGCTCATAACCTACGGCTGCATCAGATACATTTAAAGGAAGCGGTAAGGGCTGTTTTACAGTTGTTAAAGAATCGTTATTAACAGGGGTTTTTTCTATAGCAACAAAAGAGGTGTAGTTTGTTAGTAAATTGTATTTTAAACCGAGCTGAGTTATACTGTCTTTACCAAATCCGTAAGACACTTGGCTATAATCATCGAGCATCTGGATGCGTTTTCTGGCCCATAAATAACGCAATGCTGCATTTTTTGAACTAGGTTTTACTTTAGATACATCAATCTTTGTGCGCCATATTTTGCTACCTGTATAACCTTTAAGCTTGATACTGCCTTTAGGTGTTTCTTTGTATTTCCCAAAAATAATAATAGGTCTTTCGGCAAAAACATCCGGAATTGTAACAGGCTCAACAGCATAGGCGTCAAAGTTTACTAAATCAGCTTTTAGCTGTGTAAGAACGGGACTAGAAATATATTTTCTAAACTTTTCGGCTTTTTCATTGGCCTCATTTTTATTTAAAACAATAAAAGGTTCCCCCATACCAACGTGGGCAATGCCTTCAATTAAATGTCTGTTAACCGAACTGCCAATGCCAAAAACAAAAGTATTGGCATGATTGTTATTGTTCTTTATAAGGTCAAAAACTTCCTTCTCAACACTTACATATCCATCAGTTACAATAACGAATGACCGCGACATGTTTTCGTATTTTCTAGGAAAACTTAAAGCTTTTTTTAAAGCATTAATAATCCGAGTACTACCACTACCATTTTGGGTATCTATAAAATTAATGGCTTTAGCAATGTTTTCGGTCGTAGCCGATAAAGATTCGTTTGCCAACCAACCAGAAGTACCTGCAAAAACCAAAACGTTAAACCTATCTTGTGGACGTAAATTGCTCACAAGATTGCGCATTATTTTTTTTGAAATATCCATAGGATAGCCACTCATAGAGCCAGATACATCATTAATAAATATATACTCACGTGGGGGAATGGCAGCTCTTTCAATGCGTTTAGGTGGTTGTACCATCATTAAAAAGAAGTTTTCGTCATGGTGTTTGTAAAGCATCAATCCCGAAGCAATTTTGGCGCCCGATAGTTGGTATGTCAAAACAAAATCACGATTCCCTCCTTTATTTTCTGTAGGATTAAGCGTAACAACAGCTTGTTGTGTCGAGGTAAAGTGTGTTTTAATCTTATGTGTTTTACAACTTACATCTTGAATAGGCATTCCAGCATTGAGATTTATTTTAATATCAAAATTATAGCTACTAGATTCGCCTTGATGTTGGTAGGGCGTACTGATGTAGTTGTTTTGCGTGCCTTTATTCTGCGTAACATCGGCATAACGAGGTCCTACAACGGTAGGATATATAAATGTATAAACACCAGCAGTTGGCTTTAGTAATTCGGTATATTTTAGGCTGACACTAATGCTGTCTCCAGGCATAATATTAGCAACATTCATCTGAAAAACATTGGGGTGCTGTTGCTCTAAAAGAGAAGCTCTTTTACCTTGTTTTTTAGCCGCCTCGTAGTTTTTACGCGCCTGCTGTTTTTCTTCAATTTTAGCGATAATTTTTCGCTTTCCAATGGTCATTTCCATAGCATAAACTGCCGCATTGGTCGAGGCCGGAAAAGTATAAATAGCTTCTAGCGGATGCCGACCTTCGTTTTTATAAACCTGCTTAATAGTTACATCTGCTATAACACCCACAATGTTAACAGTTGCTGTGGTTTTTTTTAACGGTAACCTATCGGTATCAGGATTTGAACTTTTAATGACAAAATAAGGTGATAAAACTTTTTGAGATTCTTTTTCTTGAGCAAAAGAAAATAGATTGGACAATAAGACAAAAACAAGTGTGGTAATTCTGAATAGATTGCGCATAATAAAATGGTTTTAGTTTAAAAAAGGATTAAAAAAATATGTTATAAAAGAGCTAAGCCCCGATAATTATTATGCAAATACGTTCAGAGTAATCCTTTCTTTTCCATTAGATTTTGGAATAGTAATTGAAATTATTGAACTTTTAGGATGGTTAAAATTGTGAATACAATAAGTGTTCCAAACATAAAATTTGATCATTTTTTTTAAAATATTTTTTTGTGTAGCGTATTAAAAATCTTTTTTGACTTTATTTAAAGTTTTTTTGTTCATAAATATTAACAGTCTATTTTTATTGTATCGTCAAGAACGCTTAAATTTGGAAGTCAATAATTTTAAAAAGAGACTATGAGAATTGAATACGATATAAAATTAGGCTTTCAGGATGTGATGATTCGCCCAAAAAGATCAACCTTAAAAAGTAGAGCCGAAGTGAGTTTGAATCGCGAATTTAAATTTTTAAATAGTAAAAAAGAGTGGTCTGGTGTGCCCATTATGGCAGCTAATATGGATACGGTAGGTACTTTTGAAATGGCTTTAGCATTAGCCAAGAAAAAATTATTTACAGCCATTCACAAACATTATAACGACAAAGAATGGCGAGCTTTTTTTAAAAAAACCCCTCAAAATATTGAAGATTTTATTGCAGTAAGTACAGGGACAGGCAAAAATGACGCCTCAAGATTAGCAGCTATATTTAATATCAATCCAAAATTAAAATTCATTTGTATAGACGTGGCTAATGGCTATTCAGAACACTTTGTGAATTTTGTCAATAAAACACGTAAACAATATCCAGATAAAATAATCATTGCTGGCAATGTTGTTACAGGCGAAATGGTAGAAGAGCTTATCTTGGCAGGAGCAGATATTGTTAAAGTGGGTATAGGACCAGGCTCTGTGTGTACAACACGTGTTAAAACAGGAGTAGGATACCCACAATTATCGGCTATTATAGAATGCGCAGATGCGGCTCACGGCTTGGGCGGGCAGATTATAAGCGATGGTGGTTGTACAATTCCAGGCGATATTGCCAAAGCTTTTGGGGCGGGAGCCGATTTTGTTATGTTAGGCGGCATGTTAGCTGGTCATGATGAAAGTGGTGGTGCCTTTGTAGAGCACGATGGACAAACCTTTAAAAAATTTTACGGTATGAGCTCCGCTACAGCGATGGATAAACATGCAGGAGGCGTGGCAGAATACCGCTCTAGCGAAGGAAAAACGGTTGAGGTACCTTATAGAGGAAAAGTTGAAACAACCTTACAAGATATTTTAGGAGGTTTAAGAAGTGTGTGTACTTATGTAGGAGCACAACGACTTAAAGAGCTGACTAAAAGAACTACTTTTATTCGTGTTGCTGAGCAAGAGAATAAAGTGTACACAAAATAAGTATAATTACTTCTCAAAAATTCTTTCGGATAAATCTTTAAAACCCCGCTACCGCACGAATTTTTCGTGTGGGAATAAATAACATACTACTATTTCACTACTCAAAGTATTCAGACTTCGCGCAACCCCAGCACCCCAAGAACATTTTAAACACACAGTTTTTTGTCAAAATGCATAATATGTATTATATTTGCACCGAAAATTACGACGAAGAACACAGGTGGGGCATTAAAAGCCCTTTTTTTGTACGCAAAATGGAGCAGAAAAAAGTATTAGATCTTTTAAATGAAGCACTTCAAGAAAACACGAGTTTGTTTTTAATTTCGGCTACAATAAGTTTAGATAATAAAATAAAAGTTGTGGTAGATGGCGATGAAGGTGTTCCTTTAAGCGAATGTGTAAGAATAAGTAGAAAAATTGAACACAATCTCGATAGAGAAGAAGAAGATTTTTCATTAGAGGTTACTACCGCAGGAGCGTCTGAACCTTTGATAATAAAAAGACAGTACAGTAAAAATATTGGCCGAACTTTAAGTGTTAAGTTAAATAACGGTACTAAAATAGAAGGTACTTTAACGGCAGTTGATGAAGAGGCGATAAATTTAAATTGGAAAGTACGCGAACCCAAACCAATAGGCAAGGGTAAAGTAACAGTAGAAAAAGAAGCATCAATTGTATTTGATGATATAAAAGAAGCAAAAGTTAAAATAAAATTCAATTAAAAATTAGTAATGGAAAATATCGCATTAATCGAATCATTTTCAGAATTCAAAGACGATAAAAGTATTGATAGGGTTACCCTTATGGCCATTTTAGAAGATGTATTTCGCGCCACTTTAAAACGTAAATTTGGTTCTGATGACAATTTTGATATCATTATAAATCCCGATAAGGGCGATTTAGAAATTTGGCGTAATCGAGTTGTTGTAGCCGATGGAGAAGTAGAAGATCCGCTTGAAGAAATTTCACTTTCTGAAGCCCGTAAAATTGAACCCGATTTTGAAGTAGGCGAAGATGTTTCTGAAGAAGTGAAATTGATAGATTTAGGACGCCGTTCAATTTTAGCACTGCGTCAAAATTTAATTGCTAAAATTCAAGAACATGACAATACCAATATATAACTGAATAGCACACGTCAGAACTCCTATCAACCCGGAAAATATCA
>CAZGZH010000062.1:0-7023 GCA_964529645.1 uncultured Flavobacteriaceae bacterium | reverse complement strand
AAGCATCGCTAGCCATAACAGCGCCTGTTAAATCAAAATTAAAATGTTGTGCTTTAGCAATAGCCTGATTTAAAGCGTCAACACGACTTGTTTGCCCCGTGCCACTGGCATATAATTGTTTGTTTTTGGCCAAAACAATGGTATTTGATTTGGTGTGTTTACAGATTTTTGAAGCAAAAATTAAATCGTCTATTTCTAGTTGGGTCGGATTTAAAATAGTGGCTGTTTTTAAATCGGTAACAGCATCTGTTTTGAGGTCTTTATCTTGCACTAAAATACCGTTTAAAGCCGTACGGGATGTGTTTTTAGGTAAATCTACAGATTTCTGAATTAAAATAATACGGTTCTTTTTGCCTTTTAAAATAGCCAAAGCGTCATCGTTATAAGCAGGAGCAATAACCACTTCGCAAAACAATTTATGAATCTCGGTTGCTGTTTCTATATCTATGGGTTTATTGGCTATTAAAATACCCCCAAAAGCCGATTGTGGATCGCCGGCCAAGGCATCAACATAGGCTTGATGTAAGGTGTCGCGTTGTGCCAATCCGCAAGCGTTGTTGTGTTTTAAAATAATAAAAGTAGGATTGTCGTCCTTAAATTCGTTCATTAAATTTACGGCGGCATCAACGTCTAATAAATTATTATACGAGAGTTCTTTGCCGTGTAATTTATCGAATAAAGCCTCTAAATCGCCATAAAAATACCCTTTTTGATGTGGGTTTTCGCCATAGCGTAAAGAACTAACTTTATTAAAACTCTGTCTGAAATTGGTTTCGGTTTTATTTAAATAATTGTAGATGGCAGTATCGTAATGACTCGATATGGCAAAAGCTTTGGCGGCGTGAATTTGGCGTTGTTCAAGTGTAAAAGTACCATTTTGCGCTACCAGTATTTTTAAGAAATCATCGTATTGTTCCATAGCAGAAACACACAAAACATCTTTAAAATTTTTAGCTGCGGCACGAATCAATGAAATACCGCCGATGTCAATTTTTTCTATAATGTCTTGTTCGCTGGCATCGCTGGCCACTGTTTTTTCAAAAGGATATAAATCTACTATTACCACATCAATTTGTGGGATGCCATATTCGGTTAATTGGGCAAGGTCATTATCATTATCGCGCCGACTTAAAATGCCCCCAAAAACTTTAGGATGCAATGTTTTTACACGACCGCCTAAAATAGAAGGGTAATCTGTTAATTCTTCAACAGGAACAACTTCGATACCTAAATCGGTAATGAATTTTTCGGTACCACCAGTAGAGTAAATTGTAAAATTTAAAGCATTTAATTGTTCTACAATAGGTTTTAAGCCCTCTTTGTGAAATACAGAAATTAAAGCCGATTTAGCCTTTTTAGCAGTTGTCATTGTGTGGTTTTTTAGTTCTAGGCAAAACTACTAAAAGCACAAGGTTTACACAACGTTAAACTGTGCAAGAATAGTTAAATTTATGAGCAAAAAAGCAAGGTTATTAACAAACCAATCGGCGGTGATAATTTATCTGCCCCAAATGATAATTGAGATGCCCCGTTAAATGGATTAAAAAATAAGTCGTTGTCATTTCTGTACCAAAAACATTTATGGGATACATAGCGTTAAAATCATCAGAATTAAGTGACGTAATGGTGTTTATAACAATCTTTTTTGTGGCTTCAGTTTGTTTTTGCAACTCAGAAACAGGAATATTTTTTAATTCAAATTCGGTTCCACGTTGACGTACATAGCCCGAATTGCCCAAAATGGCTCCGATAAAATGATTGAGATTCCCAATGAGATGTAAAGTTAAATTACCGCCAGAATTGTTGATGCCTTCAGTAGTTTTCCACAGTAATCTTTCATCAGCGTAAAGTGCTAATTCTTGGCTGAGTTTTGAGAGACGTAAATCAAAAAGTTTTATGAGTGAGGTTTTCATAGGAAATGTTTTTATAGAGGCTAAGTTAGTTAAATTAATTATTGTTATGAGCTGAACGGTTATGTTGTTGGCTAAAACACCCCTGCCGTAAAAGCGGCTGTCCCCTGAGAGGGGACTATACATAAAATTAACTTAGAAAGAATGTCCCCTTGAGGAGACTTTAGGGGTGTAAAAAGGTTTATCACTTATAAATACTACTTAACCCTATAAGTCAATTTCATAGTAATGGAAGCTGTTTTTTTAATAGACGATGTGTTAAAAGCACCGCCCCAAGAATAATCTTCGTTAGAATTCTGACCCGTTATTTGAAAAATCCCCATTTTAGCAGATCGTAAAGCGCCTAATATACCACCCGAATTTTGTGCAATTTTTTCGGCGCGTAAGTGGGCATCCTCAGTAGCTTTAGAAATCATTTCTATTTTTAAATCGGCTAATTTTGTATAATAGTAACGAGGCGGAAAAGAATAAAAGTTGATGCCTTTATTTAGCAGTTCGGTTACTTCTCTAGACAGTTTGGTTATCTTAGAAACCTCTTTAGACTCGATGCTTAGCTTTTGGGTAAGGTGGTAGCCCAAAAATTCCATCCCTATGTATTTACCAGTGCTGGAATATTTTTCGCGCTCTTCTTTAGAAGTCGAAACAGCATTAAAAACTATATTGTTAGGATTTACTCCTTTGCTCTTAAAGTAGTTTACTATTATTTTTTTATCGTTTTTAAGCTTAGAAAAGGCGCTTTTTAAATCTTTACTTTGGGCAGAAAAACTACCACCCCATACAATTAAATCGGATGTGAAATTTTTAGACCCTAATCCAGTTACACTTATATTACCTTTGGTTTTACTGCGACTAACATAGGCATTTCCCAATAAAAAAGCGGCTATTATAATGGCAATAGCGAAGATGTAAGCATTGGTGTTTTTTGACATAATTTTTTAAATTTAAAGGATTTATAATTCACTAACGTTGTGAATTATATACCAATAGTTATGCCAAAAAATATTTAAGAATTCAATCTTTTTTTACGCCTTTCTTTTGCTTTTTGATAGCGTAATTTCTGTTCTTCTGTTTTGAGTTCTAATTGTGGCACAGTTACTTTATTGCCTTTTGCATCCATGGCAATCATAGTAAAATAACTGGTATTACTATGACGTACAGTATGGTTTTTAATGTCTTCGGCAATGACTTTTATGCCCACTTCTAAAGAGGTTCTTCCTGTATAATTTACCGAAGCTAAAAAGGTCAATAGTTCGCCTATAAAAATAGGTTCTTTAAAAGTGACTTTATCAACAGAAATAGTCACCACATATTCACCACAAAATCTGCTGCCACAAGTATAGGCCACTTTATCTAAAATTTTAAGGAGTTCGCCGCCGTGCATACGACCGCTAAAATTGGCTAATTCTGGTGTGACCAAAACCGTCATTTCTGTACAGGGCTGCTGAATACTAATTTTATGAACCATATAAAAGATTATTTATCACAAATTTAGACTTTTTAAAAGAAACATCTTTACAAAAAAGCCGATAAATCTTGCTTAGCCACTTCGGCACACACAAATTCTAAAAATTTTTCATCGGCATCTGTAAAAGGGGCTGTGCTGTGCGAGTCGATATCTATTTGCCCTATATTTTTATCTTTTACAAAAATGGGAATCACTATTTCGCTTTTTACTTGAAATCCACACGAAATATAATTGTCTTGTTCTGTCACATCTTGCACCACATAATTTTTGTTACTCACTGCCACTTGTCCGCAAATACCTTTACCAAATGGAATTATAGTATGCTCGGTAGGTTTGCCTGCAAAGGAGCCGAGTTTAAGTTCGTTTTTGTCTCCATTTTTAAAATAAAAACCGACCCAATGGTAGTGCGGAATGCTATTTTTTAGGAGTTTACAGATGTTTTGAAGTTTAACTTCGATATTTAAATTGTCTGTAAGTATGTTAACAACATCGGCTTTAAGCACTTTAAAAGTCATAGCTTTCTTGTATATTTGAACATTAAAAAGCAAAAATACCAATCTTTTTTAAGTGAAAAACAACAAACCCGTCATAATATTTTTAGTCAAATTTTTTGTCACCTATTTTTTGCTGTTTGGTATTTATTCCACTTACCTACATAAAACACAGCAAAGAACACCACTATTTTCTTGTTCACCTATTACAGAAACGGTAGCGAATCATACTAAAATGGTTGCCAAATGGTTAGGCTATCATATCTATACCGAGCAGCACGATAGAGAGTTGTCTATTAAATTAATTGTAGGCGGTAACTATACGGCACGGGTTATAGAAGGCTGTAACTCGGTGAGTATTATCATACTTTTTTTGGCTTTTATAATCGCCTTTTCGGGAAGTTTAAAAGCCACTGTTTTATTCGGTTTGGTAGGTAGTTTACTTATTTACAGTATTAATATTTTACGCATTATTGCCTTGAGTTTGTTATTGTACCGTTATCCGCAATATCAAGAGCCTTTACACACACTTGTTTTTCCGGCGGTAATCTACGGGTTGGTATTTATTTTGTGGATTATTTGGGTACGTCAATTTTCGCGTCACAAAACACAAAAAAATGAAAAAAAGGTATAGAATATTAATCATATTGCTTTTATTTTTTATGCTGATATTGGTACGCGCTTTTGCCCCACGATTATTTTACGATCCCTTTATTCAGTATTTTAAAAATGATTATTTGTATAAGGCTATGCCTGTTTTTGTGATGTCTAAGTTGTTTTTAAACATCCTTTTGAGGTACTTACTTAATTTTGCTTTTTCACTCGTCATATTATATGTGGCTTTTCAAAAAAGGTCTGTTATCCAATTCTCAATAAAATTTTATGCCATCACTTTTGTAGTGTTTATGTTGGTTTTTTATATTTTGATTCAAACAGATTTTAGCAAAGGTTATTTGCTAGCTTTTTATATCCGTAGGTTTTTAATTCATCCTTTATTGGTTTTGGTGTTGTTACCCGCTTTTTATTACCAAGAAAAAGAGTCAATGTAATAATGCAACGCTATTGCATAAGAATTTTATATATATTTGCCAACTATTATGCGTACCATAGCTAAAATATTATCTATAATGACAATTGTACTAACACTACTTCCTTGTAGTGATGGCTATGCGCAATATCAAAATAATAATACAATTCAAATTTCTCTGAATACAGACAATACACAAGACCATCATCCTGATGATAGTGATTTATGTACCCCTTTTTGTACCTGTGTATGCTGTGCCAGTCTGGTTTATGTCGTTAAGGGCTTAGACGTTTCTCAGCCTGAATTGATAAATATTGATTTAAATCAATATTATACTTCTAATCTTATATCTGATTTTATCAGTAGTAATTTCCAACCTCCTAGGGTATAATTATCAATCATATTTAATAACCTGCTATAAAATAGTTAGGTTATCTATATGATTAATCTATTTTGTTTAAGATTTCTTAAACAACAAAATCACTCTTTTTAAAATTAAAATCACTCTAAATTATAATAGATAAATAATTAAATAAGCATATTAAAAATGATAGATAAAATAATTCGTTTTTCAATAAATAATAAATTCATCATAGGACTGTTTTTACTGGTATTAATTGGTACCGGTATTTATTCAATGATGACAGTAAAATTGGGTTCTGTACCCGATATTACTAATAATCAGGTTCAAGTAATTACCGTTGCTCCGAATCTGGGGACAGAAGATATAGAACAATTTGTAACTTATCCTATTGAATTGGCAGTAGCTAATTTACCAAGCGTTGTAGAGTTGCGTTCGGTGTCGCGTTTTGGGCTTTCGGTAGTGACCATTGTGTTTTCAGATAAGATTGGAACCTATTTGCCACGACAATTAGTTCAGGAAAAATTAAACCAAATTCAAGAGGATATTCCTTCAGGTTTCGGTAAACCTTTTATGGCACCAATAGCTACGGGTTTGGGCGAAATTTACCAATACTCACTTGTGCCTAAAAAAGGTTACGAACATAAGTATTCTCCGGTTCAACTGCGTACTATACAAGACTGGATAGTGAAGCGTCAAATGGCATTGGTACCAGGTGTTGTCGAAATTAATTCTTTTGGTGGCAATGTAAAACAGTATGAAATAGCTTTAAATCCTAATCGCCTAATTAGTATGGGGATTAGTATAAACGAAGTTTTTAAAGCACTTGAGAGTAATAATTCAAATACGGGTGGTGCTTATATTGAAAAAAACCACCAAGCCAACTTTATTAGAGGAGAAGGTTTAGCCAGAACTTTAGAGGATATCGAAAATATTGTTGTAGAAAATAATAAAAATACACCCATATTAATAAAAGATGTTGCCGACTCGGTACGTTTTGGCTCGGCTGTTCGTTATGGTGCTTTTACTCAAAACGGAGAAGAGTCTGTTGGTGGACAAATTTTAATGTTAAAAGGAGAAAATCCGAATGAGGTTATTAGAAGTGTTAAAGAGCGTATTTCAAAAATACAAAATTCACTTCCAGAGGGACTTGAAATCAAACCTTTTTTAGATAGAAGTGACCTTATAGCACGCACAACAAGTACCGTTTCAAAAAACCTTATTGAAGGGGCTTTAATTGTGGTGTTTGTACTGGTGTTATTGCTGGGGAGTTTACGCGGCGGTTTATTAACGGCCTCAATTATTCCACTTTCTTTACTCTTTGCCTTTATATTGATGAAAGCTACAGGTGTATGGGCTAATTTAATGTCGTTAGGCGCTATTGATTTTGGCATCATAGTAGATGGCGCTGTGATTATAGTTGAGGGCACAGTACACCATATAGAAAAGCGTCTTAAGAAAAATAAAGAAGATTTTACGTCGCAAGAAATGGACGCGTTGAGTTATAAATCGAGTAGTATGATGATGAACTCTGCCTTTTTCGGGCAACTCATTATTTTAATAGTCTTTACACCTATATTGTTTTTAACAGGTGTAGAAGGGAAAATGTTCCGCCCCATGGCCTTTACTTTTGGTTTTGCCGTGTTAGGCGCTTTAAAATTTAAGAAAACAGTGGTTACAGTAGCAACAGTTCTTTTTGTAATTGCCATTGTTATTTTCACTAAAATGGGGGGTGAGTTTATTCCAAAGTTAGACGAAGGCGATATTGC
>CAZGZH010000061.1:0-7031 GCA_964529645.1 uncultured Flavobacteriaceae bacterium | reverse complement strand
TTAAGTTTATTTTTTTGAACTTAATTTACTGTCCTATTTTCGGGGGAATGATTAATGTTACAATTAATTTAATTTTTATTTAATTTAAAATTTAAAATTACTATATATTTGAGTAAAATTATATAAATTGAAAAAGAGTAAAAGATTAAATAAACAAAACACTTTTAAAAGTAAATTATCTCAAACTATTTTAAATATTCTACAAGTTTCTTCTCGAGATCTAAATTATAAGCAAGTAGCCTCTAAACTAGATTTAAGAACAAAGAATGAAAAAAAACTGGTTTTAGAACTGTTAGATTTTTTAGAAAAAGAAAATAAAATTAAAGAAACTTCAAAAGGAAAATATACCTCTTTAAAAGAAAAATTAGCTAATTATTTTGAAGGTACTTTAGATATGTCGTCTAATGGTAATGCTTATTTTATTTCAGAAGATTTAGATAAAGATGTCTTTATTCACGCCTCAAATATAAATCGCGGTTTAGATAAAGATACGGTTAAAGTATATATTTTTAAACGCAAAAAAAACGGCAAGCAAGAAGGCGAAGTTATAGAAATAATTAAACGTGCTAAAACCGAATTTGTAGGGGTCTTTTCTTTAAATAAAAACTTTGGTTTTGTAATTCCTGATTACAAGAAAATGTACACCGATTTTTTTATTTCTAAAAAAGATATAAATAATGCCCAAGATGGCGATAAAGTACTTGTAAAACTCAAAGATTGGCCAGAAAATTCTAAAAATCCCTTTGGTAAAATAGAAACTGTTTTAGGAAAACCAGGCGATCATAATACAGAAATATATTCAATTTTGATAGATTATGGTTTACCGTATAAATTTGAAAAAGAAATTGAAGAAGCGGCAGAAAGATTACCTAAAAAAATTACAGATAAAGATATTAATGAGCGGCGCGATTTCAGAAATATTTTAACATTTACAATAGACCCTAAAGACGCTAAAGATTTTGATGATGCTCTTTCTTTTCAGGTATTAAAAAATGGTAATTACGAAGTAGGCATTCATATTGCCGATGTAACCCATTACGTTAAAGAAAATTCTATTTTAGAGGACGAAGCTTATAACCGCGCCACTTCAGTTTATTTAGTCGATCGTGTGGTACCTATGTTGCCCGAAATTTTATCGAATAATGTGTGTTCATTACGTCCTAACGAAGACAAACTCACCTTTTCTGCTGTTTTTGAAATAGATAAAAATGCGACCTTAAAAAAGCAATGGTTTGGTCGCTCTATTATTCATTCAGATAAACGGTATGCATACGAAGAAGCACAACAAATTATAGAACAAAATAATAAAACAACAACAAATCCAATAAGTAAAGCTATTCTAATTCTCAATAATTTAGCACAACAATTACGTAAAAAACGTATGCAACACGGTGCTATATCGTTTGATAAAGTAGAAGTAAAATTTAATTTAGACAAGGAGGCTAATCCTATAGGTGTTTATACAAAACAAGCTAAAGAAGCTAATAAATTAATAGAGGAATTTATGTTGTTGGCTAATAAAAAAGTAGCTGAGTTTATTGGTAAAAATAATGACGGTTCTCCTTCTAAAAAGACTTTTATTTACCGTATTCACGACGATCCAAATCCAGAAAAATTAGCCGATTTAGCTAGAATAATTGGTAAATTTGGTTATAAAATAGATATACAAACACGTTCAGCTATTTCTAGCAGTCTCAATACATTATTATCTGAAGTTCACGGTAAAGCCGAAGAAAATATGATAGAAACACTCACTATACGCACAATGAGTAAAGCTATTTATACCACTCAAAATATAGGACATTACGGTTTGGCATTCGATTATTACAGTCATTTTACATCGCCTATTAGGCGTTATCCAGATATGATGACACACCGCCTTTTACAACATTATATTGATGGTAAAAAAGCGCCTTCTTCAGAATTATATGAAACTAAATGTAAACACAGTTCAGAACAAGAGTATTTTGCTACAAAAGCCGAACGCGATTCAATAAAATATATGCAAGTAAAATACATGCAGCAATTTGGTGATAAGGAATTTATTGGTGTTATTTCTGGTGTTACAGAGTGGGGTTTATATGTTGAAATAATCGAAAATAAATGTGAAGGCATGGTACGTGTTCGCGATATAAAAGACGATTATTATCTCTTTGATGAAAAACAATACGCTTTAGTGGGTCAAGTAACAAAACACCTTTATCAACTTGGCGATAAGGTAAAAGTAAATGTTAAAAAAACAGATTTAGAACGCAAACATTTAGACTTTAATTTAATAGAGGCCGTATCGCAATAAAAACAAATTTTTTACATTATTAAGGTATGATTATTGTAATTAAACCGACATAAATTAAAATTTTATAAAATGAAAAAAATAACCCTCTTACTAGTTTTACTAACAACAATAGCTTTTGCACAAGATAAACGCACTTTAGAATTAGGAGAATTTACATCAATTAAGGTTTTTACAGGATTAAAAATTCAATTAATTCAATCGTCTGAACAAAAGATAGTTATTTCAGGAAAAAACCAACGGTATATTATGGTTAAAAATAAAAACGGACACTTATCTATCCGTTTAAAATTAACCGAAAGTTTACGTAAATACGATTTTGATATAAAACTGTATACCAATAGAAACATAGAACTTATTGATGTAAACGAAGGTGCTGGCGTTTTTTCAGACGATACCATAAGTCAATTAAAAATAACTTTAAAAGCACAAGAAGGTGCTTTTATACAGCTTCCTCTTGATGTAAAATATTTAAAAACCAAAATAAATTCAGGTTCAAATATTCAAACTAGCGGTAAAGCAAAAAGTCAAGATGTATATGTGGGTCAAGGAGGTGTTTACGACGCTTATAATCTCAGTACAGAACAAACAATAATAGTTGTGGCTACCGGCGGTAAAGCCGAAATTAATGTTTCGGGTATATTAGATGCTTCTGTACGTTTAGGCGGTAATGTTTATTACAAAGGCAATCCAGACGTAAAAAAATCCAGAAAATTTATAGGTGGCGTAATAAAGTATAAAGAATAGATATTATTTTTAGTAACTTTGCTTTTTAAAATTAGTCAAGATGAATATAGCTTTATTTTTAGGAGGACCAGAATGGATAGTTATAGCTGTTATAGTTTTATTACTTTTTGGTGGTAGAAAAATACCAGAATTAATGAAAGGTATTGGCGGCGGTATTAAAGAATTTAAAAAAGCCTCTAAAGAAGAAGAAAAACCTAAAAAAGACGATAAAATAGAAGAATAAATTACTTTTATTTACAACAAAAAAAATCCTGCAATTAGCAGGATTTTTTTGTTTTTTTGATATCTAAAAATTATTTTTTACCACTATCACTCATTTTATTAGCGGCAATTAAACTAGCCGTCATGTCGTTTAACATATTGCTTGCCGAATTAGGCGTATTAGGTAGCATAATTAAATTACTATTTGTACGTTCACCTACCGCTTGTAAAGTGTCGTAGTGTTGTGTGATTATTATTAACGCAGAGGCTTCTTGAGAGTTAATACCAGCCCGGTTTAACACATCCATGCTTTCTTCTAAACCACGGGCAATTTCACGACGCTGGTTGGCAATACCTTGACCTTGTAAGCGTTTACTTTCAGCTTCAGCTTTAGCTTTTTCTACAATAATAATACGTTGTGCATCGCCTTCATACTGCGCCGCTACTTTTTCGCGTTCAGCAGCATTAATACGGTTCATAGCTGCTTTTACTTGTGCGTCAGGATCAATATCTGTTACCAAAGCTTTTACAATATCGTAGCCATAGTTAAGCATAGCCTCTTTAAGCTCGCGCTGTATTGCTAAAGCGATGTCATCTTTCTTTTCAAACACATCATCCAACTTCATTTTTGGCACTTCTGCGCGGACGGTATCAAAGATAAAAGCCGTAATTTGTTCATGCGGATTTTGCAATTTGTAAAAAGCGTCGTAAACCTTTTGCTTGCGTATTTGAAACTGTACAGATATCTTTAATTGTACAAAAACATCGTCTTTGGTTTTGGTTTCTACAATAACATCTAACTGTTGAATTTTTAGGTTAACCCTTCCAACAATGCGCTCAATTAATGGAATTTTAAATTGTAAACCCGCTTGGTTAATACGGGCAAATTTACCAAAACGTTCTACAATAGCTGTTGTTTGCTGTTTAACAGTAAAAAATGTTCCAAATAATAAGAACAAGAAAAAAACAATAAGAATAGGAAAAAATACAACCATAATTTTTAAATTTAGAATAAAGTGAAGTCTAAAGATACTTAATTTTTATGTGATTCTAAAGCTTTTAACAAAGTTTTACAATACAGTTCAATATCTTTTGGCCAGCGTGCCGTTATAAGGTTTCTATCTTGACACACAAAAGGTTTAAACTGATTAAAACCTGTTTTAAATTGGTTTCTATCTGCAAGATTATTCTGAACGGTATCTTGTGTGTATATAGGATAAGTTTTGTAGTAATCTTTTAGTTTCCAGGCGGTAATATAGTATGCCAATTTTTCTAAACTTTTAGTCAGTGCTGTTAATTTGTAATTGTAAATGATGCTTTTTCCAGTTTTTGTATCTTTTGTATTAGCTAAAACAATAGCGCCATGACAAATAGATCCCACTAATTTATTTTGATAAAAAAATTGTGCTACTTTTTCTTGTAAAACCACACTTTCTAAGTATTGCTTAACTCCTTTTGCATGCCCACCGGGTAAATGTAATAATACATAATCTTTTGGATTTATGGCGTCATAAATAATGGGATGTTTAAATTCATTTGAAGAAATCATTTCATTATAAATTGCAATAGCATATGGTTTAGCGCCTAGCTGCCCAAAAATAACACCATCAATTAAGCGTTGATCTGTTTGACCAACAGCCCCATTTTCTGTCGCAAAAACCACTTGATAATTGTTTTCTATAAAGCGTTTCCACGGTATAGCCACTTCGGTTAAATCGAAACCTTTATCGGGAATTGGTATGATAATTTTAGACCTCATTTGACGGTTTTGTATTTATTTTTTGAACAAAAATAAGCGAAAAGACACTAATACCCATCCCTACATAAAAAGGCAATTGCCAATTAGTCATCCAAAGAATTCCTCCTATTACAGGTATTACTACCGCTGCAATATGATTTATAGCAAAACCAACAGCATTTGAGGGGGCAATATCTTTAGGGTCGGCTATTTTTTGGAGATAGGTTTTTAATCCGAAACTAAAATTAAAGAAAATATGATCTAAAATATACAGAAGCGCTACACCCCATTTATAATCCCATTGCGTGTAAGCAAAAAAGATAAAAAACAATGCCAAGTATTCTAAACTCAATACTTTTCTTTCGCCAAAACGGTTGATAGATTTTGCTATAATTGGATTAATTAAAAAACCTATTGTATTATTTATAACAAATAAAAGCGCCACCTCAGACAGGTTAAAATGAAATTTATCTACCAGCAAAAAGACCGCAAAAACAACAAATATTTGACGGCGACTACCCGCTAAAAAATTGAGCAAATAATACAACCAATATTTTTGACGCAAAAAGAATTTTTTGTGTTGCTCATGACTTTCGTCTACTTTGGGTTGTTTTATAAGCAAATAAAGACTCCCTAAAATAGTGATAACACCTATAATTAAAAAGTTAGTTGCAATAGGTATAAAATAAGACAGCCCAACAATAGCAGCTCCAACCCCTATGTTTGTCAGCGCGCCCACGCTGCGCAATTTGCCAAACATTATACTCGCATTTTTAGTATTAAAATTCTGAAGCACTAATGACGAAGTTGTTGTTTGAAAATAATGAAAACCTAAAGACATGATAAATGTGGTAAGCATTAAACCTTCAAATGAAGGGAGAAATCCTGTAAAAATAACACCAACCCCAAGTGTTAAAAGGCTTAAAGCCGATAGCTTTTGTTCTTTGATAAAGATGATAAGGTAAATAACCAAAAAAGATAAAAACCCAGGAATTTCTCTAATAGATTGAATAGCACCTATTTGAAATCCTGTTGCAGAGACATTTTCTACTGCAAAATTATTAAACAAAGTACGCCAGCCTTGAAAACCTACTGCCGCTAAAACATAAGCAATGATGAGGTATTTGTAAACGGGTTTTTGTTTGTAGGAGGTCATAAAAATATTTTCTCATCAAAGAAAATGATAATTATTGACAAACCTAAATAAACGAGATATTATAATTTACTTTTTAATAGTGTCTATCGCAAATTGTATTCTATTTAGCGTTTCTCTTTTCCCTATAAGTGATGCAATATCGAATAAATGAGGCCCTTTTAAAGCGCCCACCAAACCCAATCTAAAAGGTTGCATAACACGCCCAAAACCGAGTTCTTTTTTTGTAATCCATTCTTTAACTTGGTTTTCTATATTTTCTGATGTAAAATCAGAAATACCATTTAACACATCAATAAGCGCTAACATGAGTTCTGGAGTGGTTTCTTTCCACTGTTTTTTTACAGCTTTTGCGTCAAATGATGCTGGTGCCACAAAGAAAAAGGAAGTCAAATTCCAAAAATCTGAGATAAACGTAGCGCGTTCTTTGGTTAAAGAAATGACTTTGGTTATATACGATAGGTCATCCTGAGCGAAGTCGAAGGGTGCCTTATCAAGAGATGGCTTTGTTTCGCTCGCAAAGACGCGCTCTTTTAGAATAGGTAAAAACAGTTCAGCAAGGGTTTCATCAGATTGTTTTTGTAGGTATTGATGTTGAAACCACTTTGTTTTTTCTGGATCAAATTTAGCACCACTTTTACTCACACGATTTAAATCGAATTGCGCTATAAGCTCTTTTAAAGAGAATATTTCTTGTTCAGTTCCAGCATTCCATCCTAATAAGGCAAGCATATTGACCAAGGCGTCGTTAAAATAACCCATTTCTTTATAACCAGAAGACACGTCATTTGTCTTAGGGTCTGTCCACTCTAAAGGAAAGACAGGGAACCCCATTTTATCGCCATCGCGTTTACTGAGTTTGCCTTTGCCTACAGGTTTTAAAATTAGCGGTAGGTGTG
>CAZGZH010000060.1:0-7049 GCA_964529645.1 uncultured Flavobacteriaceae bacterium | reverse complement strand
TGGTGGGGGGGGGGTGCACAACCCTAATAAATCAATCCATATCGAAACTCAATATCCATCCACATCACACATCCGATCTCTACTTGGATCTATTATTTTAATAGATTCTACAAAAAAGTTTTGCTCATTAAAATTAAGCATCCAATTAGTATATGCTATAAATTTATAATCGCCCGATGTAAAAAGACTATCAATAGCAAATAACCCGTTAGAAACACCTTTTTCAACTTTTAATAATTGCCTTTTTATTATATTATCATCCTTATCTGTAATGATACAATAGAGATTAGTTGTTAATTTAGAAAGTTGGTTGTCAGATTTATCCAATATATAAGAGGTAAAACCTATGGCTTCTCCTTTAATGTATGTCGACTTATTTAAATGTACATATACCAGTTCTCGCGGTAATTTTGTATAGTCATTATAAGAAGATAAGATGTCTTTATTTTTGTAAGGATTTTGTGCGAGCGAAGATGTAAAAACAAATATAAAGATTAATTGAGTTAATAATTTGAAAGTAGTAACTGTAAAATTACTATACTCATTAGGAATCATATTTTTGATTTTTTTAGTTGAAGCAAAAGTATCAAAAATTAGCCCACTTTATAAAATAATGATTTTATTGCTTTATAAAAATGTATTTTCACGACCCTAGGAGTAGAATGTTATCCCCTTTTTATCATACATTTAAAACCTACTGAATCAATTTTTTCAACACATTTTTACCCGTCACTGCCATAGCTGTTAGCACGCCCGAAAATAGCGCTCCCCCCACACCTGCCGTCACAATATCTTGCCCGGTAAGATAAAAGTTTTTAATGGACGTTCGGGGTTTCAGAAATTTTTGTCTAAAACGACTCGGGCTGTGGTCTAAACCGTAAATTTCGCCTTTGTCATAATTGACAAAATGTTGTGTAGTAAGCGGTGTAGAGAGCTCGTAATAAGCTACTTTACCTTTTACTTGAGGCACATGTTTATACAATACCTTTAACAAACGCTGGGCAATCTTTTCTTTTAAGGATTCATAGTCTTTACCGCGTTTTTTCCAAGGTTTATCTGCCCAAGATTCAAAAACATCATAAGGCATCAAGGTAATGATGTCTATGGTGCTTTTGTTAGGATAACGGTTTGGCCAATCGGGGTCTTTAGAAGCTGGAAACGAAATATATACCATTGGAAATTCATTATTAATATCTTCTAAATAATGTTTTACACAACTGTCGTGGTCGCCCGCTTTGGGATAAATCCAATGATTGGTTTTGGGTAAATTTAAAGCTTCAGGACTCTCCTCTAACCCAATGTATAAACTGACATGTGCTACCGATCGATTTACTTTTTGTAGTTCTTTTTTTAAGCCGTGTTTTAAAACTACCTCTTTGGTTAGCAGTTTGCTATAGGTTGTCATAAGGCCGGCATTACTGATGATGTTTTTAGCAAAAAAGCTTTTACCATCTGCCATAAGCACACCTATTGCCACATTGTTTTTTACGATGACTTGGTTTACTTGGGCATTGATAAGTATTGTGCCACCCTTAGCTTCGATAACCTTATCGATAGTTTTGGCAATTTGTGAAGAACCACCAATGGGAAAACTCCCCCCATCGAGATAATGTCTTACTACAGAGGCGTGCATATAAAAACTGCTCTGTTTAGGAGACATACCATAATCGCCGTACTGGCCACAAATGACCTTAATCAGGTCTTCATTATTTGTTAATGATTGTAGAACTTCATAAGTCGTTTTGTCGCTCCATTTATAAAATGGTTGGCGCATAAAACCTCCTATAATCGCATTTAAAAAAGGCGGTAAAGCTTTGCTGATATAATAGTTTTTACTGCTTTTTACAGCGGTAAATACCAACTTTAGATAAGTGTCTATAGCTTCCTCTTCCTTAGGAAAATAACCGATTAATTGTTGTTTAAAATTCCGACTGCCTTTAACAAAATCATAGGATTTCTCTCCCACTATAATACGGTCGTAAACGTCACCCATATCAGCCCACTTTAACTGACTATCGGTAATGTAATCGAACAGTTTTTTCATCAAACTATTGGGACGTTGTACTTCGCCTATGTAATGGATACCCACATCCCACTCGTAGCCTTTACGTTTAAAAATATGTGTAAAACCACCTGCTGTATAATGACGCTCTAAAATCAATACTTTTTGGCCTTGTTTGGCTAAAATAGCGCCTGTACTCAAACTACCCATGCCGGAGCCTATAATTATGCTATCGTAATGATCTTGAAGTTTAGGATTTTGTTTGTAGGACTGTATCATTTTGATGATTTTTGAGCCCACAAGTTACAAAAAAGGCCATTTGCGCACTAATCTAATTTGTGTACATTTGGTACTTTCATTTAAAAAATACAACCCATGAAATCTTTCTTATCGCTAATTTTAGGCTTTTTAATTTTTGGATTGACCAATGCCCAAGAGATTAACAACTATTTTAAGCCCTTAAAATACCGCAATATAGGACCATTTAGAGGAGGACGCTCAACTTCTGCAAGTGGTGTTGTAAATGATCCCCTAACCTATTATATGGCAACTACTGGAGGTGGATTATGGAAAACAGAAGATGCTGGTCAAAGGTGGCGAAATATTTCTGATGGTTTCTTTAAAACAGGTTCTGTGGGGGCTGTTGCTGTAAGTGAATCCAATCCAAATATTGTTTATGTAGGTATGGGCGAACACGCTATTAGAGGTGTTATGACATCTTATGGCGATGGTGTTTATAAATCAAATGACGCCGGAAAAACATGGCAACATTTAGGTTTAGCAAAAACACAATTTATTTCTAAAATTGTGATTAATCCTAACAATCCAGACATCGTTTATGTAGCCGCTCAAGGGGCTTTTCAAAGCCCTACAGCCGAACGTGGCGTTTATAAATCTATTGATGGCGGTAAATCTTGGAAAAAAGTATTATTTGTAAACACTTTAACGGGAAGTGCCGAATTATCTATGGATATGAATAACCCACAAGTTTTATACGCGTCTATGTGGCACCATCAACGCTTACCTTGGAAAATGATAAGTGGCGGCGTTGGAAGTGGTTTATACAAATCTACTGACGCTGGCGATACCTGGCATAAAATGACAGAAGGACTTCCTATAAAAATGGGGAAAATGGCTATATCTGTCAGCCGTGCTAATTCTGATAAGGTTTATGCTGTAATAGAAGGCGATAGCAATAAAAATAAAGGTGGCTTATTTGTATCTAATAATGCCGGAAAAAGTTGGCATCGCGTAAGCGATGATAACCGCCTTACACAACGGGCTTGGTATTACATAAAAGTAACAGCCGATCCTACTAATGAAAATGTTGTTTATGTTATGAGTGCCGCTGCTTTACGCTCTATTGATGGCGGCAAAACTTGGAAAAGAATTAGTGGTACGCATGGCGATTTTCACGAATTGTGGATAAATCCAAAAAATGGAAAGAATATGGTTATTGCCAACGATGGTGGCGCCGCTATTTCTTTTAATAATGCCAAAACCTGGTCAAGGCAAGACAATATGCCTACGGCTCAAATTTACCGTATTAATGCCGACAACTTGTTTCCTTACAATATCTATGGAGGGCAGCAAGATAATTCATCTATTAAAATAGCGAGTCTTTCTTTAGGCCGTTGGAGTATATCAACACAAGATTGGAGTCAATCGGCAGGTGGCGAAAGTGCCTTTTTAGCTTTTGACCCAGATAATCCACGTTATGTTTTAGGCGGTAGTTATTTAGGAACTATAGAAGTTTTAGATATGAAATCTAAAGCCAGTACCCAAATAATGGAAGCACCCATTCAGTATTTGGGAAAAGCGGCGCGAGATATGAAATATCTCTTTGATTGGAATGCCCCAATTATTAGAAGTCAACACGAAAAAAATACTTTTTACCACGGGGCTCAAATGGTTTTAAAGACAACCGATATGGGACAGTCTTGGACAGAAATATCACCAGATTTGACACGTAATATTGATGTCAAGCAAGGCAATGGTGGCGGCCCATTAACCAACGAAGCTGTTGGCGCCGAAAATTACGGCGTCATAAGTTATATAAAAGAATCGGCTACAGAAAAAGGCCTTATGTACACGGGTAGTAATGATGGGCTGGTTTATATCACTAGAGATAATGGAGTGCATTGGAAAAATATCACGCCCAAAGGTTTAAAAGAATGTTTGATAAATGCTATAGAAGTATCACTACACAATCCTGCAACTGCCTATTTAGCCACAACACGTTATAGGTTTAACGACTACACTCCTGCACTTTACAAAACAACCAACTATGGTAAAACGTGGAGAAACATCAGTACAGGAATTCCCTATGGAGCTTTTACGCGCGTTGTAAGAGAAGATAAAGTCAGAAAAGATCTTTTGTACGCTGGTACAGAAAAAGGTGTATATGTCTCATATAATGGTGGAAAAAGTTGGCGCTCTTTACAATTAAATTTACCCATTACACCTATAACCGATTTAATGGTTCATAAGGGCAACTTGATTGTGGCTACCTCTGGCCGTTCATTTTGGATTTTAGATGACTTATCTGTTTTAGAACAGTACAAATCATCTAAAAAAGGGCTTAAACTTTACACACCTCAGGCTGCAGTTTATGGATCTTGGGGTAGTCCGTTAAGCGGAAACACCGCGTCATTTAAAGGATCAAACCCTTTTAAAGGCGTTAATCCAGCCAATGGTGTTGTATTGTATTATGAACTCCCAAAATTAGATGATAAAGCCCCTATTTCTTTAGAAATTAGAAATAGTAAAAACGAATTGGTAAATTCTTTTAGTTCTAAAAAAGACAGCTCTTTTAAAAGATGGGCTGGTGGTCCTCCTCCTAAAGCAAGTCTATCTAAAGAAGAAGGTCTGAATCGTTTTGTGTGGAATATGCGTTATCCTATAATGCCTGGCATACCAAATGTGTACTACGAAGCTAATTTTAGACGCCATAGGGTTTCTCCTGGTACTTATAAAATCACTTTAAAAGTGCGCGATAAAGAAGTTAGTACTAATGCCCTTATTACTGACAATCCTCTTTACGAAATGAAAGCAGGTCAGTTTGACATGTATGATACTTTTATGACGGCTATGGAAACCAAACTAACAGATATGCACAATAAGGTCAATACTTTAAAGAAAGTACAAAATCAAATAAAAGACATCCTAAAAACTTTAAAAGAAAAGAAAGCTGCTGCTAATTTGATTAAGTCTGGTGAACAATTATACTCAGAATTAAAATCTTGGGATGAAGCTATGGTACAACGCAAATCTAAAGCGTATGATGATGTTGAGAATTTCCCAAATAAATTCACAGCCGAATACATCTTTTTAATAAATCAAACCGAAAGTAGTATTCCACGCGTAAATAAAAGCGCAATAGATTTAAAGAAAGAATTAGACGCGCAATGGGTTGCTTATAAAGCGAAAGCTGAAGTATTTCTCAAGACGGCTATTCCAACCTTTAATAAAATATTGTGGCAAGCTGGTATAGGCGCTATAAAAATGGATTAGAATTTAATTCTGCAATTTTTATCTAAGATTTTTTTCTTCAAAAGTAATACCCAGTTTCTTTTGAAGTTGGTGAATTTGCTCTAACTCACTCGGAATAATAAGCGCAATAGATTGTCCTTTTTTACCCGCTCTAGCCGTTCTTCCACTTCTATGCGTATAATACTCTATTTGTTCTGGTAATTGATGATGAATGACAAATGCCAAATTATTAACATCTATGCCTCTTGCCGACACATCTGTTGACACCAATATCTGAAGCGTTCCTTTTTTAAAAGCACGCATAGCTTTATCGCGTTCGCGCTGTTGCATATTACCTTCTAAAGCATCTACATTAAAACCCCTTTCACGCAGTTTAGATGTAAGGTTTTGAGTTCCTAATTTTGTACGACAAAATATAATGCCTCTGTCATTTTTAATCCTTTTCAACAGATTTGTCAAAACATCAAACTTCTCTTTGATGGTTGTTTTAATAAAAAGGTGCTCAATATTGACGTTTACTAATGATTCTTTATTCACTTCAACACGCGCCGCTTGAGGCGACATATATCTTTTAATAATACTTTTAATACCCTCTGGCATCGTGGCAGAAAAAAGCCACGTATTTCGTTTGCCTGATGTATAGCGTAAAATACGGTTTAAATCTTCTTTAAAACCCATGCTAAGCATCTCATCGGCTTCATCTAAAACAAGTGTTTTAATATGACTTAAATCTATATCGCCACGCTCTAAAATATCGATTAGCCTGCCTGGTGTGGCCACTACAATATGAGTTGTACGCTTTAATCTTAGTATTTGTTTGTCAATCTTTTCACCGCCATATATGCCTTCAGCAAAAATGGGTTTATCGGCGTATTTTGTATATTTAAATAAGTGTTTTTTTATCTGTTGTACTAACTCGCGTGTAGGTGCTAATATTAAAGCCTGAATGTCATTAGATTGCGTGTCTATTTTATGAAGAATAGGCAACCCAAAAGCAGCTGTTTTTCCTGTACCAGTTTGGGCTAAACCAATAAAATCTGTAGGCTTACTTAATAATTGTGGAATACTTTTAAGCTGAATTTCTGTAGGTGTTTTAAAACCTAATTCAGTTATTGCTTTTATAAATTCTTTTCTAATTCCCAGTGCTAAAAATGCAGACATAGCTTTTTTTTTAAGACGGCAAAGGTACAGTAATTTATAAGGTAATCTGATTAAATATAAGGGCTTATATTTTTTTAACTTTTATAGCGTTCATGCCTTTTAAACCGCGTTCTAATTCAAAGCTGACTTTATCACCTTCTTGAATTTCATCGATTAAACCACTAACGTGACAAAAATATTTTTCTTGTGTGAGGCTACCAATTATAAATCCGAATCCTTTTGAAGAATCATAAAAAGATACTTTTCCGTCTTTATCTACTTCTTCTTCTGGGCGATCTTCTTTTTTAGGAACACCAATCTCAATACTTGAAGCTTCAACTTTTATTTTATTGGCGGGATCTGGTGGCGTATCTGTAAAATTTCCATACTCATCTACATACACCAACATGTTTTC
>CAZGZH010000059.1:0-7132 GCA_964529645.1 uncultured Flavobacteriaceae bacterium | reverse complement strand
AAGGTCTGATTCAAACCATAGCTCATCAATTCAAATCATTTTCATTTACCACTATAGCCTATCTGCTTTTTGCCGGGAGCCTGGTGATGACGGAATATGTTCTTGCGGTTAAAGGGTTGACGGTCTTTTTTAAAGTCCCTGCGCCCAATCTGATATTTCCACTGTGTCTGTTACTGCCAATACTGTTTTTTAGTGCTGTGGGGATGCCCATCGGATTTTTACGCTTTAAGTTAACCGTTATACCTTTTTATCTGATTTTGACCGGAAAGGCGCTTAGCCGCCCCGGAGTTATCTGGAAACAAGACCGGAAAAGCGTTAAATAAAATATGTCCAAATTTACAAATTATATTACCTTTTGGCTCTTTGCCATGGGGCCTATTGTGGCCTTTCTATCTAATATCTATCTTGATGTTGGATATTACAATATGATGTCGGCGTTGGTTTTAGCTGCATTCATTGTGCAATTTGTGGATTATATTATTCTACATAAAAAATACCGTTTTCCCAAGTACACACTTTTTTTACTAGCTTTTATTATCTATACTATCATTTCGGATAAATACTTAGTTGGGAAAACGTTGAATATTAAGTATTTCTATACTAATCGATTAGTATCCAGTTATTTGATCTTACTGATTATTGAAAATATCTATATTGGGAAAAGGTTTATAAAAGTATATTTAAAGTTAGTAATCATTGTGTTAATCTCGGCAGTTGTTGTAATGATTTTTCAACAGGTTATTGATAAAACTTTTTTGGTTGATTTGCAAAGTAAGTATACAAGTATGTATGTACTCAATATGTCTGATTTTAATACACAGCTTCCTTCTATATTTTCATGGATGGGCGGTTTGGAGATAACTTTTTATTTTATCTCGTTGGCTGGTGTGGTACTAAGTATTAAATTTATGCAATCAGTATCTTTACGAAATATATTTTTTTGGTTTACATTTGTAATTGTATTTGCTTTTTTGTCTAAATCCCGTTGGACAATGGTCAATGCACTTCTTTTATTTGCGTTGTATCCGATATATATGAAAATAAATATTAAAAAATTTTTCCAATACGTCCTAGTTACTTTATTAATTGTGTATACTAGTTTTATTGTTCTTGAAAGTGCCAATGTACCAGTTACAAAAGTTATTTCTGACAGGATATTTGAGGAAAATCGAGGTGGATTGGGGCAGGGTAGTTCTGGAACTCGAATACTAGCTTTTATTGTTTTTTCTAAATTATTTCCAGAACATCCTATCTTTGGTAAAGGCCATCTGCATGTAACTGGTGGAGATAGCAAAGATTATGAATTAGTTCGTGAGCTAGCTGGAAGATCGTCTCAAATACATGTGGGCTATCTTTCTCTTTTTTATTATTATGGAATTGTTGGTGGTATTTTATTTTTATTATTTTTATTTCAATTTCTAAGAAAGCTTTATCATGAATCAAAACTATCGCATTTCTGGGGTGGTTTTTTTGCTATATTAGGTTTTGTCGCAGGAAATCTAACATTGGTTACCTTTACTGTTTTTTGGGCAGGTATTAGTATGGCGCTAATGTTTCATAAATATTATTTGGATATATCGCGACAGACAGCCCATTGTATAATAACGGAAAAGAAATGATATAATGCTATTTACTAAATTCAGTAAAACAAAAAGAGTGATGGCTCGATTTAAAACTCTGATGTGGACTGAAAATAAACGAACTCAAAAAATTAATAAGAATGTGATGGCCTCTTTTCTGATAAAGGGCATGAGTATTATAGTGGGGTTTTTAATGGTACGTGTAACCCTGGACTACCTGGATCAAACCCGTTATGGAATTTGGCTAACCTTATCATCCTTTTTAACTTGGTTTTCTTTTTTTGAGATCGGCTTAGGGAGTGGTTTACGCAATAAACTGGCCGAATCGTTTGCTGTAAAAGACTATGAACTGGGACGTATCTATGTAAGCACTACCTATGCTATTCTTGGTATTGTAATTGGCAGCGTGGCTGTTTTATTTTTTATCGGTAATTCTTTTATTGATTGGACGGTTGTATTAAATACTGGAAAGGAACTTTACGATACATTAAGATATCTTGCATTGATTATTTTTGGGTTCTTTTTTTTAAGGTTTGTCGTTAAACTTATTAGCATCGTATTGTATGCGGATCAGCGTCCGGCTCTTGCTAATGCTTTTAACCCAATTGGAAATTTGTTGTCCCTGATAGTTATATTGGTTCTAACTAAAATTACAAAGGGATCACTTATTTACTTGGGATTAACTTTAAGTATTCTTCCCGTTCTTGTTCTGATTATTTCATCGATATATTTTTATAATACAAAGTATAAAAATATAGCACCATCATTTAAATATATAAATTTTAAATATTCCAGGGACTTATTAAAGCTTGGTATTAAGTTTTTTTTAATTCAATTATCAGGTTTAATAATTTATCAATCAAGTAATATAATTATAACTCAATTTTTTGGCCCCGATCAAGTTACAATTTACAATATTGCATATAAATACTTTTCTGTAATTTCAATGGGATTTTCTATAATCATAACACCTTTTTGGTCAGCCTTTACCGAGGCTTGGGTCAATAATGATGTCATTTGGGTTAAAAAATCGATTAAAAAATTATTGATAGTATGGCTTATTTTGTGTTTTATTGGAATAAATATGTTTATATTTTCGAATTCTTTTTACCATTTATGGATTGGAGATAATATTATTATACCGACTGAAATCTCAGAAGCCTTATTAATATATTTTATTGTCTATATTTGGGGGGGAATATATTCGGTCTTTTTGAATGGAGTGGGTAAAATAAAATTACAAATGTATGCAAGCATGGTTGGAGCTGTATTATTTATTACGAGTTCGATTATTTTGATAAAATATTTTAAGTTAGGACTAGTTGGTTTGATTTGGGCTTCAATCATTTCTAATTTTGATGGTATTCTATTAGCGCCGATTCAGTATTATAGAATAATAAATAATAAGGCAATAGGGATTTGGAATAAATAATCTATTCTCTCAGATTATTTACGTAACTTTCATATAAATATAATTTAAATAATAATAAGGTATGAAAACTAAAAAAAAAACAGAATTAATTTTTATATTATCTCAAGGACATTCAGGTTCAACACTTTTGGATATCTTACTGGGATCTTTACCGGGGGTTTTATCCTGCGGAGAACTTACTTATTTACCTCAGCAAATACATTGGAATAATATACGTAAACCAACCTTAAAAATGGAAGAAGTATGTACTTGTTTAAATAGTTTTAAGGCATGTGCTTTTTGGGGACAAGTAATTGCGAAACTCAGTAATAAAGTAGGCTATAATATATTTGAAGAGCCCTTTAGATTTAATATATCATTGTTAAGAGAGCAAAAGTATTTAATATCTTCTCAACAATATAAATACAAATTTTCGCGATATTTATATAAAAAAAGTCACTACTGTCCGGTTTAATTTTAGCGATGAGCACAATAATTATAAAAAAAGCCCAGGAATCTATACCTTAGAGTTCTCTCAAACATAAAAGGTGACTCCATGGGCTTAATCAGTAAGACAAAAAATAACGCACTACCACTTTTAAAACAAATTATAGATTTGATCCCGGTAGATATTGTTAATAGTGCCAGCGCCAAATATAATACAGATAAACATTGTCGTACTTATAAGACGAAAGATCAGCTTACGGCTATGTTATTCGGACAGCTGAATAAATGTTATACCCTACGGGATATTTCATTGGGACTTGGTATTAACTCAGCCTTTCTTTCGGACATGGGGCTTGAACAAAGCCCAGCAAAATCAACCATGTCGGATGGTAACAAGAAAAGAGATTGGAGGGTTTTTGAAGATATATTTTTCAAAACAACCGACTATTATGGGAATGTGTTCAAAAACGCGCCTAGTTACAAAGCGATCGAAGAACTTAAAGGAAAAGCCGTTAAACTCATTGATAGCACAACAATCAGCGTTTGCCTGGGAATGTTCGACTGGGCAAAGTTTCGGACAGCTAAAGGCGGTATGAAAATACATACCTGTCTCGATGAAGCTAAAATGATCCCTACAATGGTCAATATAACAGAAGCGAAAACCCATGACAGGAAGGGTGCAAGTGATTTTGTTTTTCCTGAAAACACAGTTATTGTAGAAGATCGTGGGTACTATGACTTCTGTTTGTTTAGAAACCGCCACATAAATAAGAATTTTTTCGTAACACGTATAAAAGGAAATGCTGTTTATGAAACAATAGAAGAACTGGATTTAAGGGATGACGACGACGATCATATCCTAAAAGATGAAGTGATCCGTTTTTCAGGCACAAAAGCGAAAGACTCGGGAATTGACCAGATACCAATGCGCCGTATCGTTATTTACAAAGCAGATGAAAATAAAATAATAGTTGTGATATCCAATAATTTAGACTGGTCAGCGTCAACGATTGCGGCGCTTTATAAAAGACGTTGGAAAATAGAAATATTTTTTAAGGCAATGAAGCAAAATTTGCAGATCAAAACGTTTATAGGAACCAGCGAGAATGCTTGTAAATCACAGATATACATTGCGCTAATCGCCTATTACCTACTTGAGCTGATTCGCCGGTCAATAAGCAAAGTAAAGCATACCTTTAGTCAGTTTGTAAATTTAATCCGAATCTGTCTGGGGCATTATCATAGTCTTAAATATGTAGTAAATGAGATTCAACCGATCAGCCGGAAAGCAAAGAAATATGCAACGGCCACTGTTGGCAGACAGGAATTTAGTCCACCGATAAAGGAACAAATGGACTTATTTCCATGAAAAACTAAAAATTACTATTGTTTTTTATGGACTTACAAAGAAAAAGTTGCTGTTTTGAATTTAAACCGGACAGGAATGAAAAAAAGTATAAAATCTAAAATATTTTTTCCTCTTGAACAAATAGCACAAATAAAAGAATCTAAAACAATCAATAATAATAAACTCTTATTTGATACCATAGCCGAAGAGTTTGGTTATTCTTTCATTGTAGATTCGACTAAGGATATCGTGAGGATGAATTTGCTCAAGACATCTCTTCCTAATAAAGTGCATGTAATTATTTTAATTCGTGATTTATACGGAGTTGTGTTTTCATATTTAAAACTAATGGAAAGTGATAATAAATCTAATACAAAAATTAATATTATTATAAATAATTGGTTAAATTATTATAATGGTTTGATTAAGATATGTAAATCATTGAATATATCACCTATTATTGTCAATTATAGAGAATACACACAACATCCAGAGAATGTAAGGCAAGCGATTGCCAATTATCTAAATATAAAAATAGATAATTCTACCATAAATATAGATACCAAGACGTATCATCTTGTTGCCGGAAATCCAATGCGTTATAAAGGAAATCTAATAATTAGGTATGATAATAAATGGAAACAAGGGTTAACCAAAGAACAGATTCAGATTATTGACAATAATATATATAGACTTGATCCATTCTACAAAAGCCAATATTTAAGGAAATAATATGTGTGGAATAATAGACCTTACCCAGAATAGAATTTTTTATATAAAAGGGTACATTCTATAGTTTATATAAAATATCAAGATTCACTATGGTCTGGATGGCGCTGTACTCTGGATATTAAATTCTGGACAGGTATTTAATAGAATTATTTTCTACGAAAACATCCTTTGGCTTCATCATGGTTGTATATAATTAAATGGTCATTTTTGTTATTTTGTTTTAAGCCATTAATATCTAACAGGTACTTTAAAATGCTATTGTTTTGAATGCATAATCTGGGTTATTGTTATTTTCCACCAACTTCAATATATAATTATTAATTGTAAAAGGACTTTTTCTATATGGCACAAGTAAATATAAATTCACCTGAATTAAAAAATTGTCCACTTTGTTTGCAATACAAAAGCTTACAAATTGAAAGATTAAATATTAATCTATTAAAAAAAATGTATTTTAATAGATTTAAATACGAAATAAAAAAAGATATTGATTATATCGGTGTTAATGAATGTAAAAATTGTGGATTAATATACTTTGATCCAACAATTGTAGGTGATTCGAATTTCTATTTAAGTTTACACAAAAAAATGGATGAGTATTATCCTGATGAAAAAATTGAATTTAATATTGCAGCATCTCATATTCATGATGGTTATAAGGTTTTGGAGATTGGGGCCGGTGTTGGTATGTTTTATAATAAGATAAAGGATAGATGTACTGATTATTTAGGAATTGAAATAAGTGTTGAAGCAGTAGAGAAAGCAAAGAAGAAAAATATTAACATTCAACTTACAAATTTGGAAAACGTTTCCAAAGAGCATAAAGGATATTATGACTTGGTTGTAAGCTTCCAGGTTATGGAACATATTCAGATTGATCAATTACATGATACCTTTGTTACAAGCTTGGAGTGTATTAACGAAAATGGCTTCTTGATAATGAGTGTGCCAAGTAATGATTCTTATCTGAGATTTTTAAGTAATGCGACTTTAAATTTACCTCCTCATCATCAAACAAGATGGTCAGATAAAACATTTAAAAAAATGGAAAAAAATTTTAATTGTAAATTGATTAAAATTTATCATGAAAAATTAAAAGAAGATAATTATCATGAGTGGTTTAGGGCATATTCTAAAAACAAATTATCAAATAAAAATAAGTATATTGACAATCGTTATCTTTTTAATAAGGGAATAGCCTATTTTGATAAAACTCTAAATTACAACAATATACTTTTGAATAGAATGATAAATGAAAAAAACCCTATTGGACAAACAGTAACAGTTGTATTTCAAAAGATAAAATCCAATGATTAATTTTTGTCTAATGACCACTGCCAATTATTTAACAAAGGCCTTGGTCATGTACGATTCACTACAAAAAGTCTGCGGGGATAAGTTTCATATCTACTATTTCGCATTTGATGATGTAACATTTAATATTCTTAAAAAACTAGATTATAAAAATATTACAGTCATTCATTTAAATGATTTGGAAAAAGATAATGATGCATTAATCAAATTAAAGAATAAGCGAAGAAATGCTGAATACTTTTTTACTTGTACACCACAAATTATCGATTATACTTTAAAAAAATTCAACCTGGATAATAT
>CAZGZH010000058.1:0-7221 GCA_964529645.1 uncultured Flavobacteriaceae bacterium | reverse complement strand
TTATCTACCAATTTACGCGCCCCCCATATTTTGGTGAATTCGTTTTTTCCAAAACCCACTAATTGGTTGTCGTAAAAATAAAAACCTCCTGCTTTACTGCCTGTATAAGAATTGGTTAGTTTTAAGGCTTCTAAAGCCATTCGTTCATTTACAATTTTAATTGAATCTTTTTCGCGTTGTTTTAGATAGGCAATATGATTTTTAAAAATAGCGGTTTGAGCCGTACTGTCTAACGAAGTTATATATAAAATACTGTCGTTAGAATTGGCAATAGTTTCAAAAAAAACAACATCATCTAGATTTTTACGCTTGCGTTTAATTTGACGTATTTTGCGTGTTGTTTTATCTTCGGCAATTCTTATAACACTGTCGTAATATATGCCAGCCGTCAAATATTTTTTATGTGTAAAATTAATGATGCCTAAGGCTTCGTAATCTAAGAGTTTTTGATATTTTTCAGTATTAGGGGCTTTTAGAGATAAGTTGTAATAGTCGGTAGCCTTATCGTAATTTTTATTTTTATCTTCAATCGTTCCCATTTCGTAATAAAGAGATCCTACAAATGCTTTATTGTCGTAATTCTTAATCATTTTGGCAAGCGTTTCTAGCAATAAATTTGCTTGAATGCTATCTGGGGCTTGGTAATTCTTAGCCAATTCTATTTGGGCCTGAATTTTGAATTTATAAGGGGCTTTTTTAAAATTTAGAAGCTGATTAAAAACATTGTTAGAAAGCTCAATAGAATCTTGTTCGCGATGAATTTGCCCTAGTACAAATAAATTACGGGCATTTTGTACAGGATTTTCATCAATAGCGATAGCTTTTATAAGGTATTTTTTTACCTGTTCTGTACTGTCAATTTGATTAAAAGCCATGGCTATTGCTGTATAGGCCTCTTGCCTTATATTGGCAGAAACATCTTTGTATAAAAGTTTGTTAAGGTCTTCTAAGGCATACAATTCATTTTGTAAACGGATTTGTGTTTTGGCCTGCCAAATCCTAGTTTCATAAATAAGATTGGCTTTGCTGTAATTTTTTATGGTATAGTTAAAAGCATCTAAAGCTGGCACAAAACGTAAAGTATAATAACGCGCTTTTCCTAAAAGCATATAAGCGTCGTCTATTTGGGTGTTTTTTTCGCCTTCATTTCTAACATTCATGCTATGTGCCTGAATGGCTTTAACGGCTTTTTCTTCGGCACGGTCAAAATATTTATATTGACTACTTTTTCCTTTTATATTAAATTGAGGTCTAACAATGGCATCGTCTGCTTGCAAAGGTTCAATGGGAATGCGTTTAAAGAAGTTGTCTTTATATTTTTCTTCCAGTTGTTTAAGCCCTTTTTCAAAAGCCACATTACCGTTGTAGAGGATGTTGAATTTTGTGCTCAAAGCATTCATATTCCGACTCACAAAAGTGTCTTTTGTAGGGCTACAGGCGTAAACCAAACCAAAGGCTAAGACTAATTTTAAGACCTTGTTAAAAATGTGTTTCAAAAAAGTAGAAATTTACTAAAAGATTAACTGCTAACTTAAACAAATATTGTTTAGGAGGGTAAAAATACAAAAATATAAAAGATACTAGGCTTTTTGAATTAAACTGCAAAAAAGCTTTCCAATTCTTTTAAAGTTTCTTTTGAAGTGTGTAAATCTTTAACAACATCTCCTTTATCAAGAACCACAATGCGTTCGCAAACTTCGGTAACGTGGGTTAAATCGTGACTGGATATTAATACAGTAATATCTCTATTTAATGTCAATTCTTTGATAATCTTTTTTAAGCGAATTTGTGTTGTAGGATCTAAATTAGCAAAAGGTTCATCTAAAATAATCACTTCTGGATTACCCATAAGTGCCCCAACAATGCCTGCTTTTTTCTGATTTCCTTTCGATAAATCGCGTAAATATTTGCGTTTACCAATAATTTCATCGTTAAACATTTCGGTAAATTGCTGCAAGAAAGTATCTACATCGGCTTTGTTCATGCCACGTAAATCGCCAATAAAATAAAAGTATTCTTCTGGCGTGAGGTAACCAATTAAAAAACTTTCATCAATAAACGATGCCGTAAAAGGTTTCCAATCTTCGCTGGTGTTTACTTGAATATCTTTAGATAAAATAGAGCCTGTTGTGGGTCTAATTAGATCTAAAAGCAAGTTAAAAAAAGTTGTTTTGCCTGCACCATTATTGCCCACCAATCCAAAACTTTGTCCCTTAGGGATTTCTAAATTTTGGATATTTAAAACAGTTGTACTATTATATTTTTTTGTAAGATCTGTAGTTTTTATCATTTTAATCTAATTTTCTTGGCCAAAGGCGTTAATCATTATGTATTTAGAAGCAATATATTTATTTGTAATGGCTTTCATAAGGCGTTGGTGAAAGACAATTCCTAAAAGTCCTAAAACTGTCAATACTAAAACGGCTATTTCGAAACTAAAAAATTTATTTGTTAAAGCAAAAATTCCCATAGGGATGACCATTAACGGGATGCCAATTAGCCATTGTACAGCACCTGTTCCTTGATAATTAAAAGCGGCACGTTGGTCTAAATTTATTTTTTTGCGATTAAATGAACCTCCAAACATTATGACGTGTGTGTTGACACCAATATTGTAAATCATCGCTGCAAAATGTACGAGCAATATCCTCCATCCAAAATAAACATAAGGAATACTCAATGCAAATAATATAATGACGCTCATAGCCATCAATGTAAATTTAGATTTTAAATAATTTTTATATTTAAAATTCTGACTCATTAATAATTTGTAATAACCACTGTCCCAGGCGGGTATAAACTGTCCAAAATTTATTAAAAAAGAGCCAGTTACAAATATACCTACAAAGGCGTACATCCAAACCATTTCTTTATAAATAGGATTTGGATAGAAGATTAACCCATATAGTAAGCCTATAATTAAAATAGGTAGAGTAGATTTTGACCTTTTATTTCTCATAATTAATTTTAAATCGAGTTGCATAAAAGGCGCTATATCGCCAAATCTATTTGTCCACGCCAGATCAGAAGTTTTAGCTTCTTTAACAACAGTTTTTAAAGAACTGTCTAAATACAATTTCTCTTTAAGTAATTTGTAATTAAACAAATAGAGCGTGATCAATATTAAAATCGGGATAATTATAAGAATAGGATTATTAGCAATGGCTAAAACACTTTTTGAAATCAAACTTGTAAAAGAAATAATATCAAAATAATTTAAAGCGTAAACAGCAGCCGAAAAGGCAATTAATGGTAAAAAAGATAAATCTGTTTTAGCGGAAAGACTCTCAATAATAAAATTTAAATAATTGATAATTTGAACCGAAATCATCAATGTTATAATCCAAGTTGCAATTGCTGAAACGTCATACCCTTTTGAGATTAAAATAGCACTGAATGGGAAAATTGCAAATAGAGGTAAAAAATTGAAAAACGAAACAGCAGATTTTCCTAAGACATAGTTGAGAACTTTACTTTTTTTAATGTTTAAAGTCAACAGCGGTTTTACAGACATTACGGGGAGTTTCTGAAAGAAAAAACGCACCATTAAATCGCCCATAAGCCAATAAAATAAAAAAGAATTGACAATTATAAAAGGGTCTTTTGTAGGATAAGTCTTTTTTAATATTGGGTAAATAGCAACACCTAAACCCAAAAATATTATAATAAAATACAGTGCAAAAAATGCTAAAAATATTTTAAAGCCAATACTTTTTTGCCAATAGCGCGAACGGAAAAATTGTTTCCATTCCATGCTTAAAAAATGTGATATCATATAAAAGGTTTTGTTATAAGTAATCTAAAAGTACTATTTATTACGCTAATTGATGTGATATTTTAATAAATAAATGTTCCAAACACACTTTTAATAGTCAGTTTTTTGGCAGATGACGCTTCTACACGCCCTACAATTTGAGCATCTACATTAAACGATTTTGAAATAGCTATCAAGTCTTGGGCAATATTTTCTGGAACGTATAATTCCATGCGGTGTCCCATATTAAATACCTGATACATTTCTTGCCAATCGGTACCACTTTGCTCTTGAATGAGTTTAAATAGCGGTGGCAACTCAAAAAGATTGTCTTTTACAACGTGCAACTCATCAATAAAGTGTAGAATTTTTGTCTGCGCCCCACCACTACAATGTACCATACCGTGAATGTCTTTACGGTAAGAGTCGAGCATTTTTTTAATAATGGGTGCGTAAGTCCGTGTAGGCGAGAGGACTAATTTTCCCGCATCAATAGGGCTGTCTTTAACGGTATCGGTTAATTTTGTTTTGCCTGAATAAACCAAATCATCGGGCACGGCTGCGTCAAAACTTTCGGGATATTTCGTAGCCAAATATTTGGCAAACACGTCGTGGCGCGCCGAGGTAAGGCCATTGCTACCCATGCCGCCATTATATTCTGTTTCGTAAGTGGCTTGTCCGCTTGACGATAGGCCTACAATCACATCGCCCACTTGTATGTTGGCATTGTCTATCACATCGCTGCGTTTTAAACGAGCCGTGACGGTAGAATCGACTATTATAGTACGAACCAAATCGCCCACATCAGCGGTTTCGCCACCGGTTGAATGAATGTTAACACCGTGCTTTTTTAAATTGGCTAACAATTCTTCGGTACCATTTATGATGGCCGATATCACTTCACCCGGAATCAAATTTTTATTGCGCCCAATGGTAGAAGAGAGTAAAATATTATCGGTTGCGCCCACGCAAAGCAAATCGTCTATGTTCATAATAAGGGCATCTTGCGCAATGCCTTTCCAAACCGAAATATCGCCGGTTTCTTTCCAGTATAAATAGGCTAAAGCCGATTTTGTGCCGGCGCCATCGGCGTGCATAATCACACAGTAATCATCGTCATTGGTTAAATAATCGGGAACAATTTTGCAAAAAGCTTTAGGAAAAAGGCCTTTGTCAATATTTTTTATAGCCTTGTGGACATCTTCTTTTGACGCCGAAACGCCTCTTAAATTATAACGATTTTGTTGCGCCATGCCTTTTAGTAGTATTTGCCGCAAAGGTAAAAAAAGAGAAGGAATAGTTGAGGGGGTTTAAATTAAAAAATTAAAGGTAGAGATCTTGTGACTTTTACAGGGATTCCATCTTGGTAAGCAGGTTGCCATTTTGGCATCAATTTAATGACTCTAAGGGCTTCATTTTTATATTTTGAAGAATTACCTTTTATAACATTGATGTTAGTTACTGTTCCATCTACTTCTATATTAAATTTAATAACAATTCTTTCCTTTATATTAGATTTGATATATTTTAAATTCTTTGAAAGAAAGGTCGTCAACCCTTTTTTGCCGCCTGGGAATTTAGGTGGAATTTCGAAATTATAATATTTTATTTTTTTTCCTTGTTGATTAAAACAAGCCTTCTTTTTTAATTTACCATTTTTATAGAAATCATATCTCTTTATTTTGCCATTTTTCCAATAGCTTTTTAATACACCTTCAAATTTATTATTTCTGTATGTAATTTCGTTTTTTAATTCTCCAGTCTCATACCAAAAAAAACTTTTACCATTTCTAATTTTTCTCGTTCCATTAATTGTAAAGCTTAATTCAGACTTAATATTCCCAGATTTATAATAAGTTTTTTTCTTTTTAAAGTCTTTTTTTTCTTGAGCAAAAAGAGAGAACGAGATTAAACACAATGCGAATAAAATTGTTTTTTTAAGGATCTTCATTTTCTGAATTAAATTTAATTGTTTTTAGAGTTTAAAGTAATGGTAGTTATACTTTATTTATGTGCTCTAACGACTTATCTGTTGTTTAAAAGTGGCATGACAAGACATGCAAGAATTCATTGTTAAAGCCAAAGCTTTAAGTGATTCGTTTTTGTCTTTTGTCTTAAAAATTTCGGCCATTTTATCGGCATTTGTATGGAATTCTAAACCTATTTTTTCAAACGTTTTATTGTTAAAAGACGAGCACATCATTTTCATTTCATCGGTTAAACCAAGCTTAGAAGAAGCCACTTGAGAAGCCTTATCGTATTGGTCTTTAGATAAATAATCTAGAATAGCTTGAACGGCTATTACATGACTTCGCATATTCTGTAATTGATGTTGCGCTTTTTGTGGCGATACCATAAGTGCTGTACGGTTGTCTTTTTCAAGTTTCATATTATGCCTCATCATTTGGTTGTGATTTTGCATTGTTTTTACTTCTTTTTTTTGCTTTTTTTGGGCTTCTTGCTTACAAGATGTTAATAACATTCCAGTAGTAATTAGCACAGCCAAAAGGATAGGTGTAATTTTCATTATTGAGGTTGATTTATTTTCAAACAAATATACATTTTAAAAATGTATTGTTGAAGAGAAGATTAGTATGTCAGAATATTAATAATTAAAATAAACAAAACCAAAAAACTAACAAGGGCTATTTTCCAAAAAATATGGGCTTTTTTAAGTTCCATAAAGTTAAAAGCCACCAATAAAAACTTAATACAAGACAATCCTAAAATGAGCAATGCGCCTATTTTTAGAAAGCTTACATCAGAAATAAGTGCCGTAGAAATGGTGAGTAAAATAAGTGCTAAGAGTGTATAAACAGTTGTTTTTTTCATCGTTTAAAAAATTAAATAAAGTGTAGGAAATAACAACAACCAAATTAAATCGCACATATGCCAAAAAGCGGCACTGGCTTCTACATCTTCTAAAGCGGCTGTTTTTTTCTTGAGTGTTCTTTGCATAAAAAGTAAAATAATCAAGCCTACTAAAACATGAATCACATGAAAACCTGTGAGCAACCAATAAAAGTTAAAAAAGGTATTATAGCCCAGTGTAAATCCGTCGGTTAGTTTTTCGTGATATTCAACCGATTTTAAAATTAAAAACAGCAAACCTCCTAACTGCGTTAATCTTAAATAAAAAGAAGCTTTTTTAAAATTTCGGGCTTTAAATTGTTGTACAACCGTGGCCATAAAAAAACCACTTGTCAGCAAAAAAATGGTATTTATAGTGCCAAAGGTTTTGTTGAGATGTGCGCTAGATTGGTGAAATAACTCGGGATTGTCTTTGCTAGAAACTGTTAAAACAATAAGGGCTATGCCAAAAGTAATTAATTCTAAAAAAATAAGTAGCCAAAGCAATATACCCCCGGGTGGGTAATAAATATTTTTGTAATCTATTTTGCTTGTCATATTAACTCTGATGTTTTATTTTTTCGTACAGTTTTACCAAAGATTGCAATAACTCAACA
>CAZGZH010000057.1:0-7233 GCA_964529645.1 uncultured Flavobacteriaceae bacterium | reverse complement strand
AAGTTATAGAAGGATTAGATTTAGAAAATTTAAAAAAATCTATAACAATTCAGGTACACGCTAGTGTAGTTAACGCCACAACAATAGATAATACACCCAATGCTTTTATTAACTTTAAGTCGAGTACAACACTTTTCTTTTAAATTTGGATTGATAAAATGAAAAAAAGCATACTAATTTTATTTATTGTATTGAGTTTTATTAAAGGATTTTCTCAAAACAAACCTGTTTTATACGATTTTACTGAAGTGCCACAATCTTTAATGTTAAACCCTGGTGCTGAAATTAGTAGTAACTGGCATGTAGGTATTCCTGTACTTTCTGGTGTCTCTTTAGCCGTGGGTTTAAGGGGCTTTAAAGTAACCGACTTATTTTCAGATGATGGTATTGACATCAATACCAAACTAGAAAATTTAATTTTTAAATTAAATTCAACAGATAATATAGTAATAAATCAACAAATAGAATTTTTAAATGGCGGTGTAAGGTTGCGTAACGAAAAAGATTATTTGAGCTTTGGCTTCTACGAAGAGTTTAATTTTATAGGTTATTACCCAAAAGATTTAGCCATTTTTCTTTTCGAGGGGAATAAAGATGTTGGCCATGTTTTTAACGCTAATTCAATCAAACTTAAAACAGACTTAGTAGGGGTTTTTCATATTGGTATTAACAGGCGTTTTAGCGATAGATTTATTGCAGGAGCTAGATTTAAATTGTATTCGAGCGCCTTTGAAGTAAAATCTGTAAAAAATTCAGGTTTATTTCTAACTACAAAAGGGGTAGACAATATATATAGACATAGCTTGCAAAATATAAATCTCAAGGTACAAACTACAGGTTTATTTAACGGTACCGATTATGACGAAGAGTTTTATAAAAAATTATTTAGTAAAATATTCCTTGGTGGTAATTTAGGATTTGGATTTGATTTTGGATTAACTTATAAGCCAAATAAGCAAACAAAACTTACGGCAAGTGTGCAAGACTTAGGCTTCATAATGAATACTAAACAAGTTACAGGGGCTACAGTTAAGGGTGATTACACTACAGAAGGCGTAAAGCTAGAGACGCCTATTGTATCTGGAATAAATTATTTTCAGCAAATAATAGACGATTTAGATGCCAGCATGGTACGCGATACAATTTACGATAGTTATGTGTCGTTTAGAGAACCAAAAATAAATGCTTCTGTAGGATTTAGTTTTGGCTTACCTCACCTTGAAGAGTGTTTTAAACCAAGATTCGACAATCCGTATCGCAATCAAATTGGGATGCAATTTTTCTCTATTGTTAGACCCAAACAACCACAATTGGCTACAACTATTTTTTATTACCGCCGTATAAATAAATACCTGCGTACTAAATTAACATATACCGTCGATTCTTATTCGCCTAGTAGCGTAGGGTTTGGTTTATCATCGCATATTGGGCACTTTAATTTATATGGTAGTTTTATTAATTTATTTGGGGCAAACGATTTTTACAATTCAAATTATAATGCTTTTCAGTTTGGCATGAACGTAATATTTTAAATGATGAAAAAATTATTTTTACTAGGATTTATCCTTATCGGATTTCAATTTATATCGGCTCAAGAAGTCTTAAATAATTATAAATATGTTATTGTTCCTAAGCAATTTGAATTCCAAAGTGGCGCAGATAGTTTTAGAATAAATTCGTTTGTAAAATTCTTACTCGATAAAAAAGGTTTTTCAACACTGTTTTCAGACGAAGTGTATCCAGATGATTTAATGACGAACCAATGTCTCGCATTAAAAGCAAACCTTATAAAGAAACCAAGTTTTATGAAAACCAAAATCATTTTGACTTTAACAACCTGTCAGAATAAAATTATTTATCAAAGTAAAGAGGGGGTAAGTAGAGAAAAAGATTTTAAAAGAGCTTATTATGAGGCTATTAGAAATATGTATAAGAGTCTGACTTTTAATTACAAATATACACCTAGAGAGCTTACCAGTGTGGTAAAATCTAAGCCAGTAACTAATAAAACAACGGTGGTTAAAACGACACCAAAACCCACAGTAGTTGTTAAAAAAACTGAAGTAAAAATAAAAGTACCCAAAAAGGAAGTTCCTAAAATTATAAAAGAAGCAAAAGGTCCCTATAGCTTGGAGGGTTCATACAAATACAAAAATGACAATTTTGAAATAGCTATTTTTAAGAATTATTATGTATTCTCTAAACTGCTTAAAAAGGGCGCTATACCATTGGGTTTCATTTATAAAACATCCCAAGAGGGAAGTTATTTGGTCAAGAATTCTAATGGTAGTTTTACGGGTTATTTAAAAGATAACGGCAGTTTTGTGATAGACGAAATAAACAATGACGGTACTGTTAATAGTGTGGTTTATGTAAAATCAAAAAACTAATAATCGTATTTATCTTTCCATATGTTTTTTAAATAAGTGCGCAGCTGATTTTCGCGAGCATTATTGCCAGGTTCATATAACTTTGTGTTGCTAATTTCTTCAGGTAAAAATTCTAAATCAGCGAAATTAGCTTTATAGCTGTGGGCGTATTTGTAATCTTTGCCATAGTTGAGATCTTTCATAAGTTTTGTGGGGGCGTTTCTAAGCGCTAGTGGAACAGAAAGATCCCCTGTTTTTCTAACCAATTCTTGCGCGTCTCCAATAGCTTTATAACTGGCATTACTTTTAGGAGAGGAAGCCAAATAAGTAGCACACTGACTTAATATAATACGCGATTCGGGATTACCTATAACAGATACGGCATTAAATGTATTATTAGCCAAAATAAGTGCCGTTGGATTGGCATTGCCAATATCTTCGCTCGCTAAAATAAGCATACGACGTGCTATAAATTTAACATCTTCGCCACCTTCAATCATACGCGCTAACCAATAGACGGCAGCATTCGGATCGCTGCCACGGATTGATTTTATAAAAGCCGAAATAATATCGTAATGTTGTTCACCTGTCTTGTCATACCTAGCAGGATTTTGTTGTACAGATTGTAAAACTAAAGCATTTGTAATAGTCACTTTTTTTTGATTGCCGATAATTAGTTCAAATATATTTAGCAGCTTACGGGCATCGCCACCCGAAAGTTGTAATAAGGCGTCGGTTTCTTTTAATTGTATTTTTTTATCTTTTAAAATACTGTCTACTTTTAAGGCACGATGAATAAGTGCTATAAGGTCGGCTTTGTCAAAAGCATTTAAGATATACACTTGGCAGCGTGATAATAGGGCAGGAATAACCTCAAAACTTGGATTTTCTGTAGTAGCACCAATAAGTGTAACCCAACCTTTTTCTACAGCCCCTAACAGCGAGTCTTGTTGCGATTTGCTAAATCTGTGAATTTCATCGATAAAGAGAATCGGATTTTTTGTAGTGAATAAACCACCACTTTGTTTGGCTTTTTCAATGACATCTCTAACGTCTTTTACACCAGAATTAATAGCACTTAAGCTATAAAAAGGACGCTGAGAAGTAGCGGCAATAATATTAGCCAAAGTTGTTTTGCCAATGCCTGGTGGTCCCCAAAAAATAAGTGAAGGGATAATGCCATTTTTAATATGTTGTGTTAAAGCGCCACTTTTACCTACCAAATGTTGCTGACTTATAAAGTCTTCTAAATTTTTTGGTCTAATTCTTTCGGCTAAAGGGATATTCATCACGTAAAAGTAGTAATTTTAAAGGGTATTTTAAACATTATAAAAACTATTTATTAATGCCTAATAGCAATCAAAATCCTTTTAAGTTTAGGTTGAGAACATTGGTAATTCCGTTGTATTCGGTTTTATTTTTATGGATTGTTCTGTTGTTAGATTTTAAATATAATTTGCATTTGGTACGCTTTGGTATTTACCCTAAAACAGCTAGTGGTTTAATAGGCTTATTGGCTTCGCCATTTATACATAAAGACATAACACACTTGGCCAATAATTCGCTACCTCTTTTTATAATGCTTTTAACCTTGTTTTATTTTTACAGTAAAATAGCTTTAAAAATAATCTTACAAGGTACTTTGTTATTAGGGTTTTTAACTTGGCTGATTGCTAGACCAGCCTATCATATAGGGGCGAGCGGTGTTGTGTATTTACTCGTTAGTTTTATATTTTTTAGTGGTATCTTAAGTAAGAATAGACGTTTGGTTGCTATTTCTATGATTGTGATTTTTCTTTACGGAAGTTTGGTTTGGTATATGTTTCCTGTAAATCAAGAAATGTCTTGGGAAGGGCATTTGTCTGGTTTTGTAATAGGTATTGTTTTAGCCTTTAGGCATAAAAAGGTACTACCAAAACCAGATAAATACAATTGGGAAGAAGATACTTATCAAGATGATGATTTTGATATCTTATTTGACGCCGACGGTAATTTTAACCCTCCAGAAAAAGTTAAAGAAGAGTCTTAGTTAATAACGTTGTCTTACGGCTTCGTATAAAAAAGCACCGCAAGCAACAGATACATTTAAAGATTCTATCGTGCCTAATAGTGGTAATTTAGCATTCACGTCTGCTTGTTTTAAGACGGCATTTGAGACACCTTTATCTTCTGAACCCATTACAATGGCTGTTGGTTTCTTAAAATCTACAGTATATAAAGTGTTGTTTGTTTTTTCTGTAGCTGCCACTATTTGAATTTCTGAAGCTTGTAATAAAAATACAGCATCCTTAATATGATTTACGCGACAAATAGGCACTTTAAAAGCCGCTCCTGCTGATGTTTTTATAGATTCGGAATTTAAAGGCGCATTACCTTGATTAGGAATTACAATGGCATCGACACCACAGCACTCAGCTGTTCTTATAATAGCGCCAAAATTCCTAACATCAGTAATATTATCTAGAAGTAGGAGTAAGGGTGTCTTATCGCCAATATTAAGAAGTGTTGTTTCTAAATCTGCAAATTCTATTTGCGATATTTTGGCGACAACCCCTTGATGGTTGTTGAATTTTGACAACTTATTTAGTTTTTCTACGGGCACAAAACTTTTAGGAATATTCTGACTTCTTATTAAGTGATTTAATTGGTTGAAAAGGACACCACTCAAGTCTTTTTGAATATAGATTTTTTCAAGAGTTTTACCAGCATTAATGGCTTCTATACAAGCGCGAATACCAAAAATTATTGAGTCTTTATTTTGCATGAGGCAAAAGTAGTTATTTAATGGAACGATTTTTGTATATTGTAAATAATTATTTAATCAAAAATTTAATTATTATGAAAAGTGTTTTTAGCATTGTGTTAGTTTTAACTTCTTTACTAGGTTTTTCACAAACTCAGGTTGAATTACCTACAGATTTTATTAAAAATGAGCTTTTAAAAGATAACACAAATAAAACAAATTATAAAGGAAGCCCTTATTTGAATGAGACATTTTATTATGGAAAAGTATTTGTAGATAAAACCAAAATTTATCAAAGTAAACTACGTTATAATGCCTTTTCTGATGTTTTTGAAATTCAAGATAATGTTAACAGTATTACCGCCTTAATAAAAAGTAAGAATGTAACAGTGTTCTTAAATAGAAATTTATATACCTTGTATTTATACTTAGATAACGGCCGTGAAAAATTAGGCTATTTTGTAAATCTAAATCCAACTGCTAAAAAAATTAGTTTGTTAAAGAAAGATAAAAAGAAATTTATAGAAGCTAAAAAAGCTATTAGTAGCTATTCTGAAGGCAAGCCTGCTAAATTTGTTTTAGAAAGAACATATTATATCAAGGAGGTTAATAAAAAACCTATTCTTTTACAAAAACTGAGTAAAAAGTCAATTTTAAGTGTTTTAAAAGAGAACAAAAAGGCAGTTTCTAATTATATTAAAAAGAGGAAACTAAATTTGAAAAAGGAAAAGGACGTGACAGCACTTTTTAATTTTTATAACAGTTTATAAGCTTATCCTTTTATTTTTTTCCAAGCTGAATATTGCAATATAATTTAAAGTATGTTTTCCCTCTATTTCTTAAGTTTTCCTTCTCTAATTAGAAGTTTCTTATTCTATCTAGAAAATAAATTAAACTATATCAAAACAAAAAACCTCAGAGAGTTACTCTCTGAGGTTTTTTTATTGTATCCCACTATTTCTTTTGTAGAGATAGTGGGGTTTTAGTTTAACAAGTTAATCTAATTTAACAGTTTCTTTAAATAAAGGACCACCAAAATTAGCACCGTTATAAGGCGAACCACCTTGAACAATTACTGGTAAGATTTCCATAGTTTTTTCACAAGCGTTTAAAACTTTACCTGTAGCTCTTAAACTATAAGCAGGTTGAGGGTTACCATTCCAATTAGTGGTAGCATATGGTTGTTCGTCTATAGTAATAAGTTCTGTATCAATATCTATAACCATTTTTACTGGTGTGTTAGAAGTGAAAACTTCACCCCACCATCCTTGGAACCATTGGTAAGCTATACCATCTATCCATAAATCACCATTACTATCCATAGTTGTAACTATTTCAGAAGTATAACCAAAGATTTCACTCCAAGATCCCGTTCCAGACCAAGTACCTACAAATTCTGATAATACAATAGGGCATTTTCTAAAGAATTCGAGAGAAAAGTCACCATTTTCAACTAATGTTGAACTACCTACGCTAGTTATACTAAACTTTAATATAGTACTGCCATTTACAGGAAGTGCATCGTAATTACTAGTTACAACTATTGTCCCAGAAAATTCACCAGCAGGTATAGAAAGACCAGAAATTGAATATTGGTCTGATGTTGCTGTTGAAGAAGGGTCTATAGCTATAGAAATAGTTCTAGCAGAAGTAGATCTTGTTGATACTTGAACAGTAATTTCTGTTGTAGTAACACCAACTTCTGGCGTTGGCGCTGTAGCAGAACTTGCTGTAAGTAAAATTAAAGTCTGACCGTTATCTGCATCAAATATTGGTTGAACGTTTTTACTACAAGCTGCAAATAAAAACACTGTCATAACCAAAGACGCGATTATTTTAATACTTTTTTTCATAATGTATATATTTTAAAATTAGTAGCCTGGGTTTTGTTGTACGTTAGGATTGGCATCAAGTTCTACTAATGGTACAGGCATAGTAAATCTATGGTCTGTTATAGGAAGCGTACATGCACCGTTAACAGCACAATCTACGGGATCTCTATCAATAGTTCTATTTCCTCTTGCTCCCAATCGTTTAAGATCTTTATATCTGTGTCCTTCAAAAGCAAATTCAATTCTACTTTCGTCTAGAATAGCACCAAAAGCTTCGGCTTGATCTGCG